>DAIDTZ010000183.1 GCA_027456925.1 Nitrospirota bacterium | reverse complement strand
GGAAGTCGCGCACGCTTATTTGACCCGCCCCTAAAGCACCCATTGCTCCAGGACTACCCGCGCTTAAAGAAGCGCCGTCACTCTTAGTCTTGAGGTCATTTAGGCTTGTTTTGGAATGGTAAGTGGCCCCAATGCTGACATCAGAGTTAATCTTATACGTTGCGCCAAGTTTGCCGGCATAACCCGTTCCTGTTGCTGCGCCACTGAAAGGACCACCGCTCCAAAAGTCGAGGCGGGTCTCAGGCGTAGTAGCCAGTGTGGGGAGTCCCGCACATGCTGGCCCAGAGCAACTCGTAACCAAACTGGCAAATTGCGAACCTGGTAACGCCATTTTGAGATCCAAGTCTGCCCAAACAAAATCAACGCTTGCAGCTACGATGAGGTCAGGAGTTACATTGTAGGCGAATGGAACGATTACCCGACCAACACCAAGCTGTGAACCCACGTAATCTCCCGTCCCCTGCGCCATAAAAGAATTAGCATCGTACTTCGTCCCCATGCCACCCTGGGCGAACACGCCCACACCGTACGTCATCTGCCCAGACTTATGCGCCCAACCGATTGCCGGCATATAGTATGCGCGGCCCGAAGAGTCGGCGTCTGGCTGGCCTGACATTTTTGAGGTAACATTGGGGCCCAATATACCCGCCGCCACGTCGAACCGGTTGCCCTCCGGCATGAGACCGAGCGTCGCCGGGTTGTTCATCAATGCCGCGGTGCCGTTATCGTAGGCCATGGACGCACCGCCCATGCCCGTTGCGATCGGACCGTATCCCTCAAGATTCATGCCGTCTGTTGCATAAACGGTTGCCGGCAGAGACATTGACAAACACCCTACCAGTACAACCAACACTACTGCAGATAAACTTTTCTTCATGCTTCCTCCTCTCCCTTTGTCAGTTTAGTACCCCTTTGTGAATTTAGTACCTTCAATAATGTTTCGATACTGCTAAACTATTTGACTCAAAAAAAAGCTCATCCCAGAATCCTACGAGCAAACATCGTTCTGCAAACATCGTTTGATGGGCGATTATTCCATATTTGTTGTGAACTGTCAAGACATCAATTTAGGCTCTCAATCCACAATTTTGCTTCTTTTAGCCTTGTAATTTACTGCTTTTTTGTTACAATTTTAAAAGTTCCCCCCATGAAAAAAATCGATCCCGGTCTTGATTAAACGCGATTGTTTCCTCGCGCCTATGATACAATGAAGATGGTTCATGCTTCCTGAATGAAAGAGCGAAAAAATACGGAGGAGGTTATCGATGCCGAAAACAATAAAGGGCAAGAGTAAGAAGAAAGCCGCTTCCCGCAAACCCGTCAAAAAGACGGCTAAAAAGAAAGTCGCCAAGAAAAAAATCACGAAAAAGAAAACACTTAAAAAATCCGCGAAGAAACCTGGAAGAAAAAAAGCGGCAAAAAAGTCAAAGTCTGCGGGAACGCCTATAAAGTCCAAGCCGGCCATGATCGAACCTGGCCCGCCTCCGCGTACAATCCCCCCGGTGGAGGAACCAGCCTCAAATGAAGAAGCCATCGGCACGGTGACCCATTACTACAGCCATCTCAGCGTTGCAGTGGTACAAATCAACAAAGGAACGCTCAGAACAGGAAATACCATTCACGTGAAAGGGCAGGCGACCGACTTCACTCAGGCAGTGGAGTCCATGGAGTACGAACATCAGCACATCGATCAGGCCGCAGCGGGCCAGAGCGTCGGTCTCAAGGTAAAAGATCATGCCCGGGAGCATGACATTGTGTTTGTCCTGAAGTAGCCAAGGTTAGCCCGTAGTATGTGCTACAATGAAAACAGCGCAGGTTCTTGCCTGCGCTGTAACTGTCTTAACCTGAAGACTCAAGGAGAGCGCCATCCCGACCATCCACGGAAATATAACAGGCCTTAAGCCTGCTGAAACAAAAATGCTCGAACGCCTCTACCGCAGGAGAATGCCGCCCGATGCCGTCATCACGCCGGAAGCCGCGCGGGCGCTTTCCGAGGCCTCGGCGGAAATCGGCAGGCAAATCGGCCTCATTATCGACCGCTCGGGAAGCGTCAGAAACGTTCTCGTCGGCACGAACAAGGACATCCTCATCCCCGATCTCTCGGAACATCGTCTCGGCGCGAAACGCCTTCGCGGAGTCCGCTTCATCCACACCCATCTCAAGGGACAGCCGTTGAACCAGGAAGACCTGACGGACCTGGCGCTGCTCAGAATGGACCTTATTGCCGCGCTCGCCGTACAGGCCGACGGCCTTCCCGGAATGATCTCGATCGCCTATCTCATTCCTCCCAATCCCGAGGAAAAGCTCTACGAGGTCCTGCCGCCTCAGTCCGTGCATGCGCTCTCGCTGGACATCTCGGAATTCATCGCCGATATCGAACGGCAGATGGAACGGGCGCAGGCCGCGCTCGAAGTTGCGAAGAAAGACCGCGCGATCCTCGTCTCCGTATCGAAGAAAAGCAGGCAAGAGCAGGAAGAGTCCGTCGAGGAGCTGAAAGAGCTCAGCCGGACCGACGGCATCACCGTGCTCGACGCGGTTATCCAGCGGCTGCATGATATCAATCCCAAATATCTTCTCGGCGAAGGGAAGCTCAAGGAGCTGATCATCCGTTCCCAGCAGCTCGGCGCCGACCTGATCGTCTTCGACCAGGACCTCTCCCCCGCGCAGGTAAAAGCAATAGGCGACATCACCGAAATGCGCGTCATCGACCGGACCCAGCTTATCCTCGACATCTTCGCGCGCAGGGCGCACAGCGGCGACGGCAAAGTGCAGGTCGAGCTTGCCCAACTCAAGTACCGGCTGCCGAGATTGTCGGAACGCTCCACGGCCCTCTCGCGGCTTACCGGCGGCATCGGCGGGCGGGGCCCGGGCGAGACGAGGCTCGAGGTCGACATGCGCCGGGCGCGGGACAAGATCCGCAGACTGGAAAAACAGCTCGATGCTCTCGGGAAAGCCCGCAGCCAGCGGCGCGAACGGCGGATCAAAAGCGATATTCCAATCGTCTCGATCGCCGGTTACACGAATGCGGGCAAGTCCACGCTGTTCAATGCGCTCACCAGATCGGAAGTCAAGGCGGAAAACCTGCTTTTTGCCACGCTCTACACCGCCACGCGAAGACTTCGCTTCCCGCGCGACCGCGAGGTGGTCATCACCGACACGGTGGGTTTCATCAAGGACCTTCCGCAGGACCTGCTGGGAGCGTTCCGCGCCACGCTTGACGAAATGCAGGACGCGGACCTGATCCTCCATGTCGTGGACATCAGCAATCCCCGGTTCGAGCAGCAGATGGAATCGGTGAACACTCTTTTACAGGAGATCGGCCTTGATCACATCCCTCAGCTCATGGTCTTAAACAAAGTCGATCTGGTGAACCCGCTCTGGGCCAAAGCCATGGCGAGCCGGTTCAAAGGGGTGGCCTGTTCGGCTATCAGGCAGGATACGTTCGGGGATTTGCTGAAGGAGATCGAAAAGAGAGTGTGGCAGGAAGACAGTTCGGAGTTCAACGTTCAGAGTTCATAGTTCATGGCAACTGCTATCAGCTAGCAGCCACGAACCGGCTTTTTTCCTGCTTCACTTCCCTCCGATGGAAAGTTCCTTGATGCGAAGCGACGGGCTGCCGATCCTGCCGGAGAAGCGAAGGTCGCTGCCCACGGCATCCACGTGCTTCATAAGATCGAGGATATTCCCCGCAATGGTGATCTCGCGGACCGGATAGGCTTTTTTCCCCTTCTCGATCCAGAACCCCGTAGCTCCAACGGAAAAATCTCCCGAGATGGGATTGGCGGTATGCATGCCCATGACCTCCGTCACATAAAGGCCCCTGTCGATTGAACCGATGAGTTCTTCCGGCGTAAGCTTGCCCTGTTCGATGTAAAGGTTCGTCAGGCCCACACCGGGAATGCCTTTGAACCCGCCGCGCATACCATTGCCCGTAGAAACGGTTTTGTCCTTGTTCGCCGTAAAGGTGTTATAGAGAAAGAGGGCCAATCGCCCTTTTTCGATCACTTTTTTTTTCTGCATGGGCACGGCCTCGTCGTCCGACGGCGCGGACCCCAGTCCTCCCTCAAGAAGTCCGTCGTCCAGCACCGTGATGACCGGAGACGCGACTTCGTGGCCCAGCTTGCCGATAAAGAGCGACCTTTTCTTCTGGACGCCCTCTGCTGAGAACCCGCCCGCCATCAGGGAGAGGAATTCCTGCGCCACCGTCGCTTCAAGGACGACCGGGGCCTTGACGGAATCGATATGTTTTGCGCCGAGCAGGTCGAGTGCGCGCCGCGCGGCCCTGCGGCCGACCTCCTCGATCAGGAGTTTTCGATAAAACCGGTTCACGTCAAAATCCGAACCCGCCTGCGACTCGCCTCTTTCCTCGGCAACCACCTCGATGCTCGACGAACAGGCCGTACTGGTGTAAAAAACCTCGGCCCCTCTGGTGTTCATGATCAGGGTCTCGGCATTGGAGAAATCCGCTGATGCCTTGCGGATGCGTTTGATCCGGCCGTCGACACCGAAGGCCTCGCGCTCCATGGCCATGACCCGTTCGATCTTTTCCTTCTCGCTCAGAGCGACGAGCTCGGGATCGTGAATACGGGCCGTATGATAAGCTGATGCGGGTTTTTCCGGAAGGGAATGAAACTGGTCGGGTTCGGTATATCGCGCGTTCGTGACCGCCGCCTCTGCAAGGGACGCAAGCGCGCCGCCCGAAAGGTCGGTCGTAAAGGCAAACCCCATGCGCGCACCCGCGAAGACACGAAGCCCGGCGCCGATATCCCTGGCACGGTCGAAGGCATCGACCTTCTGGTCTTTTACTTCGATGGAGGTGGAAGAATAGGCCCGGAGAAAGACCTCGGCTGCATCGGCCTTCCGGGATAATGCGAAGGAAAGAATCTTTTCAACGATACGTTTGTCGATAATCATGGATAGTTCAGGAACGGGAGAGCTTCAGTTTGTGAACTCTGCGCGTTCTGATACCTCTGTGCGCAGCGCACGTGCAGAGCGACCTAAATGGTTTACTCGAAGTAGCTCGCCGACGCCGTGTCTGATTCCCATACGGTCACGCTCGCAACCTGGATG
>DAIDTZ010000182.1 GCA_027456925.1 Nitrospirota bacterium | reverse complement strand
CCGTACACCTCCCGGGCAATTTCAGCGAACAGCCAGGGTTTGACCACCGCTCCGCGTCCCAGCATCAGGCCGTCAACGTTCGATACGCTGAGGCACTGTACTGCATCCTGGACAGAGAAGATGCCGCCATTGGCGACAACGGGGATCGTGAGACACTCCTTTACCTTGGCCAGGGACTCCCATCGCGGCCTTCTCGCAAAGGACTCTTTCTTGAGCCGGGCGTGCACCGAGAGCATCTCAATACCCTCGTCCTCGAGCATGGCGCAAAAGGCCAGCAATTTTCCTTCGTCCAGTTCGGCGCCGAGCCGGATCTTTGCGGTGAGCGGCAGCGACGTGCGTTTCCGCGCCTCGGCCACGATGGAGCGGGCCTCCTTTGGCTGTTCCATCAGACTAAAGCCCGCCCCGAACTTGCCCACCGCAGGGGCCGGGCAGCCCATGTTCAGATCAATGGCATCCGCCTGCACAGCGTGAAGAACGTCGATGGCCCGGGCGAGCTCGCTCGCACGAGACGTCAGGAGCTGATAGGAGAGCGGTTTTTCCGAAGCGGTCCTGATCAGGTACGGGGAAACGCTGGGGCTTTCCGTGGGCAGCCTTTTTGCCGAGAGCATCTCCGTGGACAAAAGGCCGACGCCGCCGAAACCAGCCATGATCTGGCGGAGGCAGCTGTGGGTAAGGCCTTCCATGGGCGCCAGAAGGAGCGGCGGATCGATCTGAAGTTCCCGGATCCGAATGGGTCGAAGCAACGTTTTCATTCTGCTTTTCAGGTTTTATTGATAGGCGGACTTGTCGCCGATATCGTAGGCAAGGGGCATGGATACTTTTCGCACGGTGAAAAAGACGAGCATGGCGGCGATCAGGACCAGGCCGGAGATCGCGCCCCCTCGCGAGAGGAAGCTGCCCGAGACCATCAGCAGGTAGAGCGGCATGAGCATGGCAAGAAGGTAGCCCTCAAAGAGCTTGAAGCAGAAAGCCTCTTTAGCGGTCACGAAGCCCAGACAGCCGGCAATCGGCAGCAAAAGCAGCGGGCCGTACGCTCCGTGCGCGAAAACGGCGGAGGGGGAGCCTTTTCCGACGTAGAGCAGCACGACAAGACAACCGAGACTGATGAAGTACAGGTTTTTCAGGTATCTTTTGAAAACGCCTATATATAGATGAATAAAGAATACGCTCATGCCGACCGAAATATAGAGGCCGAAGGCAAGGATGTCCGTGGCCAGGCTGGCGCCTCCTGCGGCGGGAGCTGAAGCCGTTGTCACGAGAATCGCCAGAGCGCTGATGATCAGGGCGGACAGCACGATGCCGATGCGGTAGAGTAGAACGGTTATCTTATCTTCCCTCGTAAGGGGCTGGAATACCTGTGTTTCACCCATTCGTCATTTCTCCGTTCAGAACTGCTTCACTCATTTAGTATTGAAAATCGCACCGCGATCCCGCGATCATTCCTTTTTGTCTTTTTTCCAGAAAGCCAGGTCGCTCATCATGAGCTTCAGAAGTTCACGAGGCGTCATGTGCGCGGTTTCCTTGCACCTGCAGGCGTCGTCGCTGCCTGCCCCCGCTTGCCCTTCCGTGGTTTTCTTCTGGTTCCCGGGGCCGCCGGGACCAACAATTTTTTGGTAACCTGTAGCCATTTTCCACTCCTCTATTGCACAGGGCATTTTACCCCTCCAGGCAAGAATATGTCAAAGCTTCTTTCCATCGCCTGTTTATAAAGTCAAGATTGCTTTGCGAAGATAATGTCGGAAATTGACAGAAAAAGTATGCTATATTTCTCTCATGGAACAACGGGAGCAGGGCCGTTGCTCCCGGAAGACAAACTTTCTTAGGTTTTTTTCTGAGGAGGAGATTATGTCATCTTTGGCGTTAAAGTGGAAGGGTATTATGTTGACGGCTGTCCTGATGTGTTCCGCCCCCGTCTGGGCCGCAGACCAGTTGGTGGTCGCGGACTTCTCGTCCGCGATCAATGCCTCCGGCGTACCTGCCGGATGGGAGGTCAAGGAAAAATCCGGTAAAGCGGACTTCGCGGTCGTCAAGGATGACGGCGTCGCCGCCCTGCGCCTGCGGAGCGCAAACACCTCCTTTTCCCTGCAGAAGGAAGTGCACGTCGATCTCAAGCAGTACCCGGTCCTCACCTGGAAATGGAAGGTCACGAAACTGCCGCGGGGAGGCGATTTCAGAAAATCGAAGACCGACGACCAGGCCGCCCAGCTCTTCGTCGCATTCACCAGGACCAAGTCCATCGTGTACATCTGGGACACGAGCGCACCGCAGGGCCTTATGGAGGACACGTCGCCGATCCCCTTCATGCACGTCAAGGTGGTGGTCGTGCGGTCCGGTCCGGCCGAGACGGGAAAGTGGATCACCGAGACCCGGAATGTATACGAGGATTACAAGAAGCTCTTTGGCGAGGAACCGCCTGCGGTGTCCGGGATGCGGCTCCAGATAAATTCCCAGCACACCGGGACATCGGCCGAGAGTTACTTTGCGAATGTGGCGTTTAAAAAACAGTAAAGCGTACCGACCGGAACAGGGCAGCGGCAACTATCAAGAGAATAGCCGCGAGGATCCACCAGATGTATTTCGGAAAGCGGCGGCGTTTTGCATTTCTCTCTTTTAACCCTCCCCGTTCCCAGTCGATCTGCTTTTCCCGGTACCAGTCTCTGTCATCTATCCCCATAACGGCAGTGCCCATTCCTTTTCCCGGACTGAAGCTTACGTATCTTCTTTACTATAAAGCGGAGAACGCCCCAAAGACCCCATAGGGCCGCCTCTTCAATCCTGCTCTTTCGTTGTGCGGAGCTGCGCTGATGCTGCGGTCGCTTCTGAAGGAGCTCTTTCGGACCATCCGGGACCCCTTCTACGCTACCAGTCTCCGCAATACTCGAAGGTTTGATTCGTCGTTATCCGCTGTAAATTCTCGCCAGTGTAAGACATCTTGTACAGATTGAATATGGAGTCCGCATCTTCCCAATCACAGTTGCTCGAAAATACGATCTCTGCTCCCGACCATATGGGAGAGGAGTCAACGCCTCGTGCCGGAGGTTCGAACAGAACGAGCTCCTTGGTATCGACATTGATCCTGCGAAGGTGCGGCGCAGGTTCGTCGCAGCGAAAAACGACCCAGGATCCGTCCGGCGACCAGGACGGGTTGGAATGCCCGGTTTCGTCACTCGTCAGTTTCACCCGGTTTTTGCCCTGAGGATCCATGACCCAGACATGGGACGCTTTGCTTCCAGGCAGGAGCTCTACGAACGTGATCAGATCTCCCCGGGGCGACCACATCGGGTTCGTATGCTCTGCCGGGCCTTCGGTCAGTTTTGTAAATCCCGTTCCGTCCATATTCACCGCATGGACCTGCTGAAGCCCGCTTTCCTCTGTGCAGGAAAAGACAAGCCGGCTGTCGTCGGGCGCCCAATCAACGCTCGTGATGTCGAGGTTGCCCGTCGTGATCTGCGCGGTTTTCTTGGTAGCGAGGTCCAGGAAAAAAATATTGAACCTCTTGTTCGGGTTGTTCTTTGTGCTGACGAATGCCAGCATGGTCCTGGCCTTGTTGTAGCGGGGAGCGGCATTGTCGGCGTATTCTCCCTTTGGCCCGGGATTCATCGTGAGCCTCGTCTCATTCCGTCCGTCAGGATCAATGGAATAGATATCATTGAACATTTCCTTGCCATCACTCTGGAAACGGGTAAAGACGATGCGGTTTTGCTTCATTGTCATAACTTCTTTCTTTCAGCAGGTGTTGGTATTGATGCGGCTTGGACATGGAAAATACCAGATGCCAATTCAAAAGTCAAACAACAAAGAAGCGGAGGGTCGTCGAGGCAAGGTAAAACACCGGTGTTTTCTCTGCAAAGGGGGCGGCGCATGCAGGGACGTTGCACACGATAGAGAATAATCCTAAAAAAACGGCATTTGACACTGATAAAATCTGATAAGAGTCGGATAACGGCGGATTTTCCCAAATAGGAGCCCACCGAATAGGTGATTGCCTTGCTTTAGAATTTATCCGCTTTTATCATATGTTAATCCGCTTCTTCCGTGTCTGAAGGCTTTTTCCAGGATAATAGCAAAATAAGAGGCGGCACCCAAAGAAGCTTTCTATCGCCCTGCTTCGCGCTTCTTTTCAGCGAGCCGGATCTGTCTCCGCGAAACAGCCTCACGGTTCCTGCGGTGATCATCTTCGGTTTCCAGGATGAGCGGGGGCACTTCCCGCGGTTTGCCGTTCCGGTCGAGCGCAACATAGGTGAGGTACGCGGACGCGGCGTGGCGCACGTCCACGGTGGTGAGGTTCTCCGCCTCCACGCGGACGCCAATCTCCATGGAAGTCCGGCCCACAAGGTTCAAACTCGTCTTGAAGAAAAGAACATCCCCGACGAACACGGGATTATGGAAGTCCATCCGGTCGATGGAAGCGGTGACAACGTTGCTCCGCGCGTGCCGGGCCGCTACGACACCCGCGGCTTCGTCGATGATCTTGACGACAACGCCGCCGTGCACGTTTCCCGACGGGTTCGCGTCCTGGGGGATCATCATCTGGGCCATGGTGACACTGCTGTCTTTTACGCGCTTGCCTTCCATGTCGTTCCCTCCGTTATGAATCCCGCGACTTCCAATCCCCCGGCTCCTGCCGAAGGGGCTCCACTCGGAATGCCTGCGGTTGCCGCGTCAACTTCATTCCGCTAAAAAACCCCCTCATAAACCTGCGCCCCAGTTGCGCTTTACATCAACTCCCAGCCTGCTCTCGAGTCCCCTCAAGGGCAGTCCTGCGCCTCGTGCATTTGCATTAATCGCTCTCTGCGCCTATGCTTTCCCGGCTTTCTCGCTTCCCGCCCATCTCAACAACAGATATATGATGGCCCAGAGCGCTGTCCTGACCAGCATGGCCATGACGCTGATCAAGGCGACCGGCTCCCTGAACAGGAGCAGGAAGAAGACAATCAGAAAAACAAGGCTGTGGCACAGCAGAATGAATGCGGCAAGGATGCCGCCCCAGGTGCGCTGCATCCAGATGCCGGTCCCTGCAATGAGTGAAACGAAGCCCAGGACGACGTTGTACACGACGAGCCAGGGAAGAACGTGGTAGGAAGGGATTGAGAGGCCGAGCAAGACGCTCCCGCCTTCTTTGATGGTGAGCAGGCCTGGTACGATCGAAAGAACCGCAACAAGCCGGTGTTTGATCTGCTGCGTCATGCTTTCGCCTTCCTGATTCAAAAAAGAGCGGGGCAACAGGGGCAGGTTCAGCGTAAAGACAAAACTGTACAGAGCGTGCGCAACGTGCTCAAAAATTTTTATTTTTCTCCGGTTACTTTTTTAGCGCCCCGGCACACAGGACAGACACTTTTCCCCTTTCCGTGACAATTCGGGCAAGGACGCTGCGACGCATTGGTACTGGATTGCCTTCCCTGCCCATGGCAGACTGGACACGTTACGGTCCCTTTACCGCTGCACTCCGGACACGCTATCGTTGCTGTTTTATTCGGCATTTGCTACCCCCTGTTCTCACAATACAAGCGTACCCTATTTTGGCAGGACGGGCAAGGAGAAAAAATTAAAAAGTACGGAGTTCAGAGTTTAGAGTTCCACCTGTGGAGTTGCTCCGGTTCGATATGCGAAATGTGAGGAAAAAAGCGGCAAAAGGGGGGGGGCGGATCATCAAAAAATCCCATGCCGAATAATCAGCAAGGGATTTTGAGTGATAAAAAAATCAGAGCGGGCCGTAAGCCGAGTTCTGTGCTCCCGGTTGCCCGGAAGTGGTGATCATTTATCTGGGCCGTTGGTTGCCCAACAGCACGAGCGATCTACCCGGAAGTCTGGGACGGGCCGTCCCTCCTCCCGATTGCTCGGGAGGCGCTTCCCTATGTGATCTTGCTCCAGGCGGGGTTTTCCAAGCATTCCCGGTCACCCGGGAATCTGGTGGGCTCTTACCCCACCGTTTCACCCTTACCCCTGTACGGGGCGGTCTTCTTTTCTGTGGCACTGTCCATGGGGTCGCCCCCTGTCCCGTTTCGGGACCGCCTTGCCCTGCGGAGCTCGGACTTTCCTCCCTCCGTTGCCGGAGAGCGATCACCTCACCCACTCTGAATTGTGAAAGAACGTGAAAAAGTGTCCAGTAGCCCCCTTGCTACATGCTGCTTGCTGCTATCTTTTCATCAATCGCCTTATTCGCCAGGGCATCGGCTTCCTTGTTCTGCTCCCGAGGTATGTATTTTACCTCTACGCGCCCGATCTTGGCAATCAGTTCCTTGACCTTCAGGTAGAGCGGCCGGAGTCCTTCATTCTTCACCTTGTACTGCCCGTTCAGCTGTTTTACCATAAGCTCGGAATCGGCATTCAGCTTGACGCTTGCAGCACCCTGTTTCACGGCGTGCTCCAGCCCGATGATCGCGGCCTGGTATTCAGCTATGTTGTTCGTCGTCGTGCCGAGATAGCGCGAGATCTTCTCTGCGGGCTTGCCGTCTTGAAGCACAAAAATGCCGGCGCCTGCTTCCCCGGGATTGTTCCGCGACGCGCCATCGGTAAAAATAGTAAGTTCCATTCCCCTGCCTTCCGTGCTCATTCCTGCTGTTGTGTTAACCATTCTTTGGCGCGATCACTTCCTTGTAAAACAGAATGCGGCCGCAGTGGGGGCAGGTGATGATCTTTTCGTTCTTTTTTACGTTCCCGAACACCTGGGGCGGGATGCTCATGTAACACCCGGAGCAGGCTTCTCCGCGCGCCTCGGCAATGGCAACGCCGCCGGCCTTGCTTACAAGCAGCTTCTGATACTGGGTGAGCACCGCCGGCTGGACCTTCCCGACGATTTCCTTCCGCGCCTGCTCCATGCCGCCCATCTCTTCATCGAACTTCGCAAATTCGGCCTCCAGCTGCTTCTGCTCGGCCTGCAGCGCCGCCTCTTCGTCGCGGGAGCGCTGTTCCGCCGCGATGATTCCCTGGGCCGCTGCGTCGATCTTTTCCATCAGACCAAGGATGCTGTCCTCGGTGGCCTTGTTCTCCTGCTCCCCCGCCTCGATCTCCTTGAGCAGGGCCAGGTATTCCTTGTTGTTCTTGATCTCCGCGGAACGCGCCTTGAGCTTTTCGACCTTCTGGGCCCCGGCCTCCAGGTCCTGGTCGCGGTCCCGCTTGTTCTTCTGCGCCGTTTGGAGCGCTTCTTTCACCTTGTCGAGGTCTGTTTTGCTCGCCTCGCGTCTTCGTTCCAGGCCGGCAAGGAACTCGGGCAGGCGTTTTTTCTGTGCAGCGAGGGCGCGGAGCTTCGCGTCGATTTCTTGAAGCTGAATAAGCAGGTTGAGCTGTTGGTCCATCAGGCCTCCAAAGTAAGAATGCGCCTGTCGGCGCATTCTGTTAACTTAAGACTTGCCGCGTTTGCCTCCGGCAATTCCCATATACTGTACAGGATATTTTGCACAATCGCACATCTCGGTCTGTTCTCTTCTCAGGGAATGGTGGGCCCACCAGGACTCGAACCTGGGACCAACCGGTTATGAGCCGGTAGCTCTACCAACTGAGCTATGGGCCCTGAATGTTCACGCAAGACCGGCGGACATCTTGACATAAGCAGGGGCAAAAGTCAAGGTTGTCCGCCGTGCCCGGCGCCGTCTATTCGATAAAACTCTTGAGCTGCTTGCTCCTGCTGGGGTGGCGCAGTTTCCGCAGGGCCTTGGCCTCGATCTGGCGGATGCGTTCGCGGGTGACGTCGAATTCCTGGCCTACTTCTTCGAGCGTGTGGTCCGTCTGCTCGCCGATGCCGAAGCGCCAGCGGAGCACCTTTTCCTCGCGTTCGGTAAGCGTATTGAGCACCCGCCTGACCTGCTGGTGGAGGTTCTTGCGGATGGCGGACTCGAGCGGCGAGGCCACTTTTTTGTCCTCGATAAAATCACCCAGATGGCTGTCCTCTTCCTCGCCGATGGGGGTTTCGAGCGAGATCGGCTCTTTCGCGATCTTCATGATCTTGCGGACCTTCTCCACGGGCAGCTTCATGGACGCGGCGACTTCTTCGGTTGTGGGCTCGCGGCCCAGGTCCTGCACAAGGCCGCGCGACGTGCGGATGAGCTTGTTCATCGTCTCGATCATATGCACCGGGATGCGGATCGTGCGCGCCTGGTCCGCAATGGCCCGGGTGATCGCCTGCCGGATCCACCAGGTGGCGTAGGTGCTGAATTTGTACCCGCGCTGCCACTCGAACTTGTCCACGGCCTTCATGAGGCCGATGTTCCCCTCCTGGATGAGGTCGAGGAACTGAAGCCCGCGGTTCGTGTACTTTTTCGCGATGGAGACGACCAGCCGGAGGTTCGCTTCCACCAGTTCGCTCTTTGCGTACTTGGCGCGCTCCTCCGCCCGCTCGTAGGCCCGGAGCACCTTTTTCAGTTCCTCAGCCGAGACCCCGCAGTCCTCTTCGATCTTCTTCGCCCGCTTGACCGCGTTGCGGTAGGTTTTTTCCATGGCAAGGAGCGTTTCCTGCTTCATCTCGAGCCTGCGTGCGGCGTTCTTGAGCTCGCGCTCCCACAGCCGCATCTTCTTGAAAACGTCCTTGATCTCGACGAGGGGCAGGCCCGACTTGCGCTCGAGCCCGTGGACCTCGCGTTCGGAGAGCAGCACTTCGCTCACCATCTCGCGCACTTTCATGACCAGCCGGTCGGTCTGGCGGCAGTGAATGTTCAGCGCCTCCAATTTGCCGAAGAGTGCGTACCGCGTCGTCTGCATCTTTTCGCGGAGGGTCTTCTTGCGGGCCTCGGTGCACCGGCTGCTCATGACGTGGTTCGTCAGCGTGTTGAGCTCCTTGCTGTAGCGCTCGACCTCGGTAATAAGCTTGATCACCCGTGCGTGGAGCTCCTCCTCGTTCTGGCTCTGGAGTTCCTCGAAATCGTCGTCGCCGGCATGCACGATCTCGTTGATGCTGATCTTTCCCTTCCGCAGCTTGTCGCCGAGATCGCGCACGTCCTGGAGCGCAAAGGGAAGGCTGTAAAGGATCTGGGCCGCCTCGCGCTTGCCTTCCTCGATCCGCTTCGCGATCGCCACCTCGCCCTCCTTCGAGAGGAGGGGCACGGTGCCCATTTCATTCAAGTAGAGGCGGACGGGGTCGTCGGTCTTGCCCACGCCAACCTCGACCTCTTCCTCCTCGACATCCTCCTCGGCGGCATCGTCTAAGCTCGCGTCCTCCGAGTCAACGCCCTCTTCCAGTTCGTCTTCAGCAGGCTGGCGCGCCTTGCCGTCGTGCCGCGAATCGGCGATATCCATGTCCATTTCGCCGTCCCCAAACAGGGAGATGATGCTGTCCAACTGTTCCGTGGAAACGTCTTCGTGAGGTATCGTCTCGCTTGCTTCTTCGAAGGGAACGTAGTTACGTTCTTTTCCAGCCGCGCCCGGTTTTTTAGGATCTCCTGCTTTGCCCCGCTTTGACATACTCTGGTGCTCCTTTTGTGTGAGCGGCGTTCCACGCCATCACGATTTTAAACCCTCGAACGCTTGCTGCCCTGCGTCTTGTCTTAATCTGTTTTTACCGACCCGGAATGCGGCGCCCCGGCCGCCTGCTCAGTTCTTGATGCTCCTTAGCCAGACGGATAAACTCCGCCCGGTCGCCTCGCACTCTGGCCTCCTCGAGTGCTTTACTTAATAGCTTCATCTGCTTCTCCGGGTCCTGCTGCTTGATTATCTCTACGCAGTCCTGGCAGTGCTTCTCGGGATCGTCGTACTCCATCTCGAGCACTGCGTAGTGGGACAGCAGCCCGTTCAGCTCCTCGTCCCCGTCCTGCATCAGCGCCCGGGAATCCAGCGAGCCGGTCGCGGCCAGCACATCGAAGATCCGCTGGACCATGCGCCGGAACAACGGGTCGGTAAAATCCTGGGGCTTGATCTGCGACTGCAGGTTCCGCGCAATCGTTTCATCCTTGAGCATGAGGTGGACCAGGATCTCCTCGGCCCGGGGTCGATGGCCGCGAGACGGGGCCTGTGTCGTTGCCCCGGCCGCCGGTCCCGGGTGTTTTGCCTGCTTCGGCATTTCCTGCCTCAGCACGGTTTCGTCGAGGTCCAGGGCCTCGGCCGTTCTTTTCAGGTAGTAGTCCCGCTCGATCCCGCTCGAAAGCCTGGCGATGAACCCGAGCATCTCCTGCGCCTTCTCCACCTTTTCATCGATGGAAGCCGCATGGCCCTCGGGCACCACCTGGGCCAGCACAAAGTCCATGAACTTCATCGATTGGCGCAAGCGCGCTGCAAAGGCTTCCTGACCGTGCTTCTGCAGGAACGTGTCCGGATCGTCGTTGTCCGGAAGTGAGACCACGTTTACCTTCATCCCGCTCGCTACAAAGAGGTCGAATCCCCGGAGCGAGGCTTTCACGCCCGCGGGATCGGGGTCGAAGATCAGGACGAGCTTGTCGGCAAACCGCCGCATGAGCCTCAAGTGCCCTTCGGTCAGCGCCGTGCCGAGCGTCGCGACCGCATTGCGCACGCCGTACTGGTGGCAGGCGAGCGCATCGAGGTACCCCTCGACGATGATGAAATATCCCTGCTTGCGTCCCGCGTCCTTGGCCGCGTCCAGACAGTAGAGCGTGTTGCTCTTGCTGTACAGCGGCGTCTCCGACGAATTCAGATACTTCGGCAGCGAGTCGTCCATCACCCTGCCGCCGAAAGCGATGATGTTGCCGGCAATATCCACGATCGGGAACATGATCCTGCCCCGGAACCGGTCGTAGTGGCCCTCGCCCTCGCTTCGCTTGACCACGAGCCCGGCCTTTTCCAGCTGGGCCGGCGTGTAGCCCTTCTGCTTTAAATGTTTGAGCAGGCCGTCCCACTCGGGCCGGGAATAGCCAAGGCGGAAGCTTTTTATGGTGACGTCGCTTACGCCGCGCTTGGCCAGGTACGCCCGGGCGGTACTTCCCGCGGGCCCTTCGAGTTCTTTCTGATAGTAGGCCGCCGCCTCGGCCACGGCCTTTAGGAGCGCCATGCGCTCCTCGACATTCTTTTTATCCTCTCCCCGCGACCTGCTGTCCGCAGGCAGCGCTATGCCGGAACGCTCCGCAAACTTCCTCACTGCCTCGGGGAAATTCAGCCCCTCCTGCAGCTCAACAAACTTGAATACGTCGCCGCCGGCCCCGCACCCGAAACAATGAAAGATCTGCTTATCCGGGTTCACGGAGAACGACGGAGTTTTCTCGGCGTGAAACGGGCAGAGCCCGGTGTGGTTCTTGCCCGTCTTTTTGAGGGCCACATACCCGGAGATGAAATCAACGATATCGACGCTGTCCCTGACGCGGCTTATGATATCATCGGAAAACATGTTATTTCCTCAGCTCCGCTACCGTCACCCCTGCGCCGCCCTCGGACGGTTCGCCGGGACGAATGGACGCGACAAGCGGATGGTTTTTAAGAAAGTTCGTCACAGCAGTCTTAAGCGCGCCCGTCCCGAGCCCGTGGATCACGGTCACGGTCGGGAGATTGCTCATGCCCGCCCGGTCGATGAACCGGTCAACCTCAGCCAACCCCGCTTCCACGCGAAGACCGAGGATGTTCAGCCGGTCCGACGCGCCTTCTTCCTCGGAGAGAGCAGTGCCCCACCCGGGCTGGGAAATCGTCGTCCGCTGCCGCGAAACGGGCCCTGCAGGAACCACGTCGGCAGCTGCAAGTTTGATCGTTTTCCCGGCAACCTCAAGTTCGACCATGGAGCGGTGCGCCGTAAGCACGGTGCCGATCTTGTTCAGCCTCGTTATCCGCACCGTGTCGCCAGCCTGAAGCGCAAGGCCAGCTTGGGGAACTGCAGGCTGCAGAACCTCCGGTTCGAGCTTTCTCGCAAGCGCCTCGATCTCCGCACCCGCTTGTTTCGCTTCCGCCTGCTCGGTCCGCGCGGTCCGGGAAAGATCACGCAGCTTTTGCCTGAGCGCGGACAGCACTTCCCGGGATTCCGCCTGCGCTTGCGTCCGCAGGGTCCGCGCTTCTGCCCGCGCAGCGGCGAGCAGGGACGCTGTTTCGTTCCGGTCCATAGCTGCCGCCGAACGATCCTGTTCAAGCGCCCGTTGCTCCGAAGCAAGCAGGCGGGATCTCTCTTCCACGTCCTTGAGCAGGTTCTCGAGCCGGGTGTCGGCTTCGCCGATCCGCAGGCGCGCCCGGCCGATCACTTCGTCAGGGACGCCGAGCCTCGCTGCCATGTCCAGCCCGTAACTTCTGCCGGGCCGGCCCGGAATAATACGGTACGTCGGCTTGAGCGTCTGCGGGTCGAATTCCATGGCGGCATTCACCGCCCCGCTCGTCTGGGACCCGAACAGCTTGAGCGCGTTGTAGTGCGTCGTGGCCACAGTGACGCAGTTACGCTCGATCAGGGATTCGAGCACCGCTGCGCCGAGGCCCGCGCCTTCGCCCGGCTCCGTGCCCGATCCCAGTTCGTCCAGCAGGACCAGGGAGCCTTTGTCCGCATTCCGGAGGATCCCGGCAACCTGGCTCACATGGGAGGAGAAGGTGCTGAGATCCTGCTCTATGCTTTGTTCATCGCCGATATCCGCGAACACTGAACCGAAGCAGGGGAGCTCGCTCCCTTCGTCAGCGGTCACCGGAAGCCCCGTCTGCGCCATGAGGCTTAAGAGCCCCACGGTCTTCAGGATCACCGTCTTGCCGCCTGCGTTCGGGCCGCTGATGATGAGCGCCCGCTCCTCGCCACTCAGTCTGAAATTATTTGGTTCAACAACACCGCTGCCCGTGGTTTTTTGTTTCCAGACGAGGAGCGGGTGCCGGGCATTCCGAAGCTCGATGCTTCGCTCCGCAATCAACGCCGGGATGGAGCCGTTAAAGTCCATGCCGAACCGCGCCCGCGCATATACGGCGTCGATCTCCGCGAGGGCAGCGATCGTCGCCTCGATTGCTGCGGCATCTTTCGACAGAAGGCTTGTCAGCTCCCGCAGGATGCGCTCAACTTCCTCGCGCTCCTCCATACGGAGTTCGGCGAGGCGGTTGTTCTGCTCCAGGACGTCCAAGGGTTCCACGAAGAGCGTCGCCCGCGAGCCTGACTGGCCGTGCACCACACCCTTGATGCTTTGACGGAAGCCGGGCTTGAGCGGCAGCACATACCGGTCATCGCGGATGGTGATCACCGGCTCCTGGATGACCTTCTGAAAACCGCTGTCCTGAAGGATCTTGGACATGCGGCCCAGGACCTCGTCCCGCGTCCGCGCCAGCTGTTTTCGGATCTTGCGAAGGTCCGGGCTTGCGGAATCCTTCACTTCCGACCGCTCATCGATCGCGGAAAACACGGCGTCTTCGATATGCTTGAGCGGCTGGATGACGTCTGCTTTCGCGTTCAGGAGCGGCGCTGCGCGCCCGCCGTCCTGCCGCAAAAAAAACTGCTTGACTCGTCTGCCGACGGACAGCGTCATCGCCGTATTGAGAAGCTCAGCAGGAGTAAGCATGATGCCCGCTGCGCCGAGTTTTGCAACCGCCTGCGCGACATCGAGGACCCCGTTCAGGGGAGGGCTCTCGCCTTGCTGAAGGATCCCAAGGAACTCACTCGTTTCTCTCAGGCGGACAACAGCCTGGGAAAGCTCCGCTGCGGGCAGCATCGCGCTGACGGTCCTCCTCCCGGCTTCCGAAGAAGTATAACCGCCAACAATGCCGAGTATCTTGTCATATTCGAGGACCCGCAGAGTATGTTCATTCATGGACCGCACCGCAGGCAAGCGCGTTCACCGTGCCCCTTCGAGCCGTCCGGAGCGCGCACTCATCTGAAGCTGCTCTTCTGATGCAGGGGTTGGTTGTTGAAACAGATGAGCATGATCGTACAGCTTCAAAAAAGAAACTCTTAAAAAAAATCAGGGGGCCTCGGTCTTGATGGCCCCCTGTGTCCGTCTTCATGAATAAATGGCATGTCTTTTGCTCGAATGAAATCATTATCCCAGGGCATTTTTTACCAGCTCGCTTAACAGTTTGCCGTCCGCGCGCCCGCCCACGAGGGGAATGAGCGCTTTCATGACCTTGCCCATGTCCTTTGCGCCCTGCGCTCCGGCCTGGGCAATGACATCCCGAACCATGGCTTCAAGCTCTTCCCGCGTCAGCTGCAGGGGCAGGTAGACTTCCAGCACCGCAATCTCGGCGGTCTCTTTGTCAACCAAATCCTGCCTGTTGCCTTTGGCAAATTGCTCGACGGAATCTTTTCGCTGCTTAATGAGCGACCGGACCGTCTCAACCACCTCTTCTTCGGTGAGCGGCCGCCGCTTGTCGATCTGCTTATTCTTCATGGCGGCGCTCAGCATGCGTAACGTCGAAACCTTGTCTTTCGCGCCGCTCTTGAGGGCAGCTATCGTATCAGCTTCGATTCTCGATCGTAGTTCCATTCCGCCCTCTCTTTAAAGTGTACACGCAAAAAACAGTTCGCGACGCGTGATAGCCGAAAAGGACGCAGACGCCACGCGGCTCTTTAACTCTGCCTGAATATACGTGCGGTTTTGGCGGCTTTTTTGCGGGCAGCTAATGCCTTCTTCTTGCGTTTTACGCTCGGCTTCTCATAATGCTCTCTTTTCTTCACCTCTGAAAGCACGCCTTCTTTTTCAATACTTTTTTTGAATCTTCGGAGTGCTGCCTCAAAAGGCTCATTCTCCCGTAACCTGATACTCGACACTATCGCTACACCCCCCTCCAGCTGTAACACGTTGTAATAACAGTTTTTCTACATTTTTATCCGATAAGATCGTTCTAAAACAGTGAAACCGCTCTCTATCCCGGAGAAGCGGCATAATCAGTAAAATTAACAACTCTCCCCAGGAAAGTCAAGAGAAATTATCGCTACTTTTTCATACAGTTTTGAAAAAAGAGCTGCGCGGCGAGAGACTGGCTTTCTCCGTTCATCGTCAACTCCGGTACGCGGCGTTGATCTTCACATATTCGTAGGACATATCGCAGGTCCAGACAATAGCGTTTCCCTTTCCTTTGTGCAAATCAATGATGATCTGGACGTCCCGCTGTTTGAGCCCAAGCGTCGCGTCGCGCTCCGCCGCCTTGCCCTGGCCCAGCCCTTTCTCGACAAGCTTGATTTTGCCGATGTAAATGTCCGTCCTGCCCTCGTCCAGGTCTACACCGGCATATCCCAGGGCAGCCATGATTCTTCCCCAGTTTGCATCTTCGCCGAAGAGCGCGGTTTTAACCAGCCTGGATTTGGCCACGGTCATAGCCGCACGCTTGGCCTCGGCAGGGCTTTTCGCATTCCGTACCTCGATCTCCACGAATTTCGTCGCGCCTTCGCCGTCTCGCACGACCTGCTTGGCGAGCGATTGCATTATCGTGTCGAGGCATGCCTGGAACTTTTTGAAGTCCTTGCTGCCGGTGGCGATCTTTTTGTTCCCTGCGGCGCCGTTCGCCATGCAGAGCGTCATGTCATTCGTGCTGGTATCGCCGTCCACCGTGATATTGTTGAAGGACCGATCCGTCGATGCAAGCAGCGCCTTTTTGAGCAGCGGCGCCGAGAGTGCCACGTCGGTGACGACAAAACAGAGCATCGTCGCCATATCGGGGTGAATCATGCCCGATCCCTTGGCCATGCCGCCGACCGTGATCGTCTTGCCGCCGATCTCCTCCTGGACAATCGCGAGCTTGGGATACATGTCCGTCGTCATAATCGCTTCGGCTGCCTGCTCCCAGCCGGTCGCGGACAGCAGGCCCGACGCGGTCGTTATGCCGGTCGCAATTTTCGGCATCGGCAGAAACTCTCCGATAACGCCGGTGGAGGCCACCAGGACGGTGTCCGGCTTGATGCCGAATTCCCCGGCAAGATGCTCTGCCGTTGCCCGGGCATCGGCAAAACCGCGCTTCCCGGTGCACGCATTGGCGCAGCCGCTGTTCGCGACGATTGCCTGGCCCTTGCCCGATTTTACCCGAGCCGTGTCCAACTGCACGCATGCCGCCTTGACCCGGTTTTTCGTGAACACGCCTGCAACCGATGCCTCGCGCTCCGAGTAAATGATCGCAAGGTCTTTCTTGTCTGTTTTCTTGATCCCGCAGTGAATGCCCCATGCCTTGTAACCAGGCACGGAAAAATTTTTTGTATCCAGAATCCTCATGAGTCCACTCCTGTTGGCCGTAGTTTGGACACCGGAATCACGGGAACATGCCCGCGACCTTGAGACCATCCCTTTCGTCAAAACCCATCATCAGGTTCATGTTCTGGATCGCCTGTCCTGAGGCGCCCTTCACAAGGTTGTCGATGGCGGAAACCACAACCGCCCTGTTGGTGCGGGGATCAACGTAGACCCCGATATCGCAGAAGTTCGAGCCCCGCACATTCCGCACATTGGGAAACTGGCCCAAAGCAAGCACGCGCACAAATGGTTCTTTCTGATAGAACTCTTGGTACAGGGCATGCAGCCGGCCGGTATCGGTCGGCGAACCGAGCGTGGCATACGCCGTCGTAAGGATCCCGCGGTTCATGGGAATGAGGTGAGGCGTAAAAGAGATCGTCACGGGCGTTCCTACCAGCCCAGCAAGCTCCTGTTCGATCTCCGGCGTGTGGCGGTGCGTTCCGATTTTGTATGCCATCAGCCCTTCGTTTACTTCAGGATAATGGTACACCAAAGACGGGCTGCGTCCTGCTCCGGATACTCCTGACTTTGAATCGATGATGATGCTCGTGATATCGGCGAGCCCTTTTTTCACAATCGGCGCAAGTGCCAGAATCGCGCTGGTTGGATAGCATCCCGGATTCGCAAGAAGCGAGGCCTTTTTGATCTTTTCCCGGTGAAGTTCGGGCAAGCCGTAGACGGCGCTCTTCAGGAGTTCCGGATACTGGTGACAATGCTCGTACCATGTTTCATAGACCGTTGGATCGGCAAGCCGGTAGTCGGCTGACAAGTCTACTACTTTTTTCCCGAGTTGATGAAACTGGAATGCCGCCTCCTGTGCCGTCACATGGGGAAGCGCAAGGAATACAAAATCGGCTTTCTTTGCAATAGCAGACGCGTCAAGCGGTTCACATACCAGGTCCGTTAACCCGGATAGGTGGGGGAAAATGGACGTGATCGGCTTACCCGCCGACTTCTCAGAGGTTACGGCCGTCACCGTTGCCCGGGGGTGGTTGATCAGCAGCCGGTACAGTTCGCCGCCAGTATACCCGCTCGACCCCACGATGGCTATGTTCACTTTGTCGATGCCCATATCATGAATTTGCTGGCTGGTTTACTTGGTATTTCCTGGACCAAAACAAAAAGAAAAGGGAAGGCATCTCTACCTTCCCTTTTACTCAACAGGATCTGTAACTCAGGAGAACACAGATAGGTATATGATCCCTTATCTCTTCGAGAACTGGAACCGCGCACGGGCGCCCTTTTGGCCGTACTTCTTACGCTCTTTGGCCCTGGGGTCGCGGGTCAACAGACCCTCTTTGCGCAATTTGCCGCGTGACTCGGCATCCACGGCGAGAAGCGCCTTGGATATGCCGTGCCGAATGGCTCCCGCCTGGCCGGAGTTGCCGCCGCCGAGCACGCTGACAAGCACATCAAATTTGTCCACGGTACCGGTGACCTCGAATGGCTGGCGAATAATCATCTTGAGCACGTCCCTGCCGAAGTACTGGTCCATGGGTTTGTCGTTAATAGTGACCTTCCCGTTTCCGGGCATCATCCACACCCTGGCGATCGAGTTCTTGCGCTTCCCCGTTGCATAGTATCTTGATACCGCTGCTGACATTAAATCCTCCTAAACGGATTGTTCCGCAATTCTTTTAGAGTTTCATTTCCACAGGCATCTGTGCGCCATGGGGATGCGTGTCCCCGGCGTACACTTTCAGTTTGCCGAGCATCTGCTTGCCCAAACGGGTCTTCGGAAGCATCCCCTCAACCGCCTTTTTCAAAACATCTTCGGGCTTGGTCTTCAGCAGCTTTCCTGCGGTAATGGACTTAAGGCCGCCGGGAAATCCCGAATGGCTGTAGTAGATCTTCTGATCGAGCTTTTTGCCGGTCAGATGAATTTTCTCGGCATTCACCACGATCACAAAATCCCCGGTATCTACATGTTTTGTATAAATCGGCTTGGTCTTGCCTTTGAGGACTGATGCGACCACCGTAGCAAGCCTGCCGAGGGTCTTGCCGTTCGCATCCACGATATGCCAGCTCCTCTGAATGTCTTCTTTTTTTGCTGAATAAGTTCCCATAATTCCCGCCGCGCTGCTGTGGTATTTTTTATCAAGAATAGCGAATATAAACAATTTAGCCTGTTTTGTCAAGCCTTTTGTGCAGGTAATAGTGATAAAAATTTATCGCGTCCTATCACAGCGGAAAAACACAAAAAACATTTCAAATCAATATATTGTAAATTAGGGAGATGACAGCACAAGGACTTGCCGCAACATTATCACTATCTTAATTTAAGAAGGACGTGCTAAATGCTAAATGGGCAGGCTGGGGAGAGTTGGCGCCTCGAAGCTGTTGAACATGCTCTGTTCACATAAATACGGGAGGCGGTGCGCTTATCCGCCTCCCAAGTTCATTATTACTATCATTCCGCCCGATACACTCCGCTTCTTTTTCGGGATTCATGCCTTTTCGGCAGCTGCCCGCTTTTCGCGGAGCGCTGCGGGAGCCGAGACCACAAAACCCAGCGCCGTGCCCAAAAGCCCTCCGACTACGATACTCACCGCCGCGGCGCAGGCAATTCCGACCACAATCCCCATCACAACCGCTGCACGCACAAAGAGCGTCGGTTCAACCGTGCCGCCCATAAGCTTCTGGAGCAGGATCAAGGTTCCGTAGCTCCCGAAGTAGAACCCCGGCATGATTCCGAATACGACGAAAACCAGCCCTCCGATTGCCGCACCAATCTTCATTCCCGCCTTTACTATCTCGTTTTTCATGGCTATCTCCTCTCTTCCGCTTTAGACAAGTTTTTTTCCGCTCCGGCTTCTTTCGCATGAGTGCCTGACTCAAGGACCTTGCCGAAAAGCCACCCGACGGTCGACGATGCTGTCACGATCACGATCCCCGCGACCAGGATGCCAACCAGCATGGATGCGAGGACGATCATCCTGGACAAGAGCCCGGGATCCAGAGGAAGGCCGAAGAGCCATCCGGCGATGTTGATGCCCGCCGCTCCGCCTAAAAGGCTCCCTGGGAGAAGCCCGAAAAGTGCAAACAGTACCAAGCCTGCGCCTGCCCCGATGTACGCTGTTTTTCTTGCGATAGTGGTCTTCATGGTAGTTTCCTCCTTTTGCGTTCTGTCTGACATTGAAGTTGCATCAAGCATGCCAGAACATAACACGCTGATTTTACTACGATCCATACCAAAATAGTTTTTGCAAGCATGAGAAAATTCCCGGAAAGTTGTTCTAAAAATGCGAAAAATTTCATACCGCTGTGTTATAGGAAAAAAAACGGGAAAGAGAAATTTCCCTTGAAATGCATTCACCTCTGTGTTATTTTAAGGGTCGCCTTTTTAAAAGGCTATCTTACATTACACACGCGTCAGGACTTCTGGCAGGGTGCCTCCCACAAAACGGGAGATCTGCAAGGAGGATGATCGTCGCGGCGGTAAAACCAGAGGGAGGGACATTATGTCCACGATTACCATGAAGGAGTTGTTGGAAGCAGGGGTTCACTTCGGCCACCAGGCAAAACGTTGGAACCCCAAGATGAAGAAGTACATATTCGGCGAGCGGAACGGGATCTACATCATTGATCTCCAGAAAACACTCAAGCTCTTCAAGGAGTCCTACGACTTTGTCCGCAAGTCGGCATCGGAAGGAAAAGACATCCTCTTCGTCGGCACCAAAAAGCAGGCACAGGACTCGATCACCGAGGAAGCCAAACGCTGCGGGATGTATTATGTGTCCAACCGCTGGCTCGGCGGTATGCTCACCAACTTCAACACCGTCAAGAAGAGCATCGACCGGCTCAAAAAGATCGAAAAAATGAAGGAAGACGGCACCTACGACAAGCTCACGAAAAAAGAAGTGGCCGGACTTGAAAAAGAACGCACCAAGCTTGAAAAAATCCTCTCCGGCATCAAATCCATGACGCAGCCGCCGTCCATGCTCTTCGTCATCGACCCCCGCAAGGAACAAATTGCGGTCCAGGAAGCGAACAAGCTGAACATTCCCGTCGTGGCCGTGGTAGACACCAATTGCGATCCCGACAATATCGACCATGTCATCCCGGGCAACGACGACGCGATTCGCGCCATCCGCCTGATGGCCTCCAAGATCGCCGATGCCATGATTGAAGGCAGACAGGCCATCGTGAAGGAGCAGGGCGCAGCCATGGAAGCCGCGAAGGCGGCCGGCGAGGTACAGGCAGCGCCGACAGCAGAACCCCCTGCAGATGCAGCCGATACCGATGTTGAAGAAGACACAGTATAGGCGGCAGAGCTCGGAGCGGCAAGAGATAGAGAAGGAGGCTTTTCAAAAATGGCAACGATATCTGCAAGTGCAGTGAAAGATTTAAGAGAAAAGACCGGCGTCGGCATGATGGAAGCAAAGAAGGCGCTGGAAGAAGCCGGCGGCGATTTTGAAAAGGCCGTCGACATCCTGAGGAAAAAAGGCTTGTCAGCGGCTGCAAAAAAAGCGGCCCGGGTTGCCTCCGAAGGAATGATCGCTTCTTCTCTGGAAGGAAGCGGGAAGGTCGGCGTCTTGATTGAAGTCAACAGCGAGACCGACTTCGTCGCCAAAAACGCGGATTTCCAGAGCTTCGCAAAGGGGCTCGCCGAGCTCGTGGCAGCCCAAAAACCGGCTGACGTTGCGGCGCTTTCGCAGCTTACTATGGCCGGCGAGAACGTTGAAGCCAAACGCAACGCGCTGATCCAGAAGATCGGCGAGAACATAGCGATCCGTCGGTTCGTACGCTTCGAAACCGCAGGCCGGATCGCGGTCTATCTCCACGGCACGCGCATCGGCGTCATGGTGGACTACATCGGCGACGAGCAGTTCGGCAAGGACTTAGCGATGCATGTCGCTGCAGCCAGCCCGCAGTTTTTGAACCGTGAAACAGTGCCTGCAGAAACGCTGCAACGCGAGCGGGCGGTGTACGAGGCCCAGGCCAAGGAATCCGGCAAACCGGCGGCCGTAATCGGCAAAATCGTGGACGGCAAACTCGAAAAATTTTACTCCGACACCTGCCTTTTGGACCAGGTCTACATCAAGGACCCTGACGGCAAGCTTAAAATCAAGGACCTCTTGAAAAAGGCCGGAGCGAACTCAGCCGTTAATGGTTTTGTCCGGTATCAGCTCGGCGAAGGCATAGAAAAGAAGAAGGAAAACTTCGCTGAGGAAGTTGCCGCGCAGCTGAAATAACTCGGGCAACCGAAGCAGATAATTTCCGTATTCCGAGCAGGCATCGCCTTATGCGGGGCTAAGCTCGGCGAACACTCGGCTTCTGTTGAAGTGAGAATATTATGACGCCTCCTCGATATAAACGCATCCTGCTCAAGCTTTCAGGCGAGGCCCTTATGGGCGACCAGGGATACGGCATCGATCACGCCGTTCTCGACACCATTACGTCCGAGGTGAAAGAAGTTTATAACCTCGGCGTCGAGGTCGCTATCGTCATCGGAGGAGGCAATATTTTTCGCGGCCTGTCCGGCGCCGCGAAGGGCATGGAGCGCGCCAGTGCGGATTACATTGGCATGCTGGCCACGGTGCTGAACGCCCTGGCGCTCCAGAACATCCTTGAGAACAAGGGCGTGGTCACCCGGGTGCAGTCTGCTATTGAAATGCGCGAACTCGCAGAAACGTACATCCGCAGGCGCGCAGTGCGGCATCTGGAGAAGCGCCGCGTCGTGATCTTCGCCGCCGGCACCGGCAACCCCTACTTCACCACCGATACGGCGGCCGCGCTTCGCGCTATGGAGATCGGGGCTGAGGTCATCATGAAAGCCACCAAAGTCGACGGCGTCTACAGCGCGGATCCGATGAAAGACAAGAACGCGACCAAGTTCGATAAGCTGACGTACATCGAGGTGCTCCAAAAGGACCTGCGCGTCATGGATGCAACCGCCATTTCCCTGTGTATGGACAATAGCCTTCCCATCATCGTCTTCAATCTGAACGTCTCCGGCAACATCAAAAAAATCATCTTGGGAGAAACCGTCGGAACTCTCGTTACCGGGAGGAACAATGCTTAATGAGCAGAAGAAAAAAGCAGAAGAGAAGATGAATAAGGCCCTGGAAGTCCTGAGAAAGGAATTTACAACCCTCCGGACCGGCAGGGCATCGCTCGGCATGCTTGACGGCATCATGGTGGATTACTACGGCACACCCACGCAGCTTAGCCAGGTGGCGAATATGGCAGTGCCCGACCCGCGGCAGATCACCATTCAGCCCTGGGAAGCAAAGATGCTCGGCGAGATCGAGAAGGCCATTCTGAAATCCGATGTGGGACTCACCCCTTCAAATGACGGCAAGATCATCCGCCTCACCATACCCCAGCTGACCGAGGAACGCAGACAGCAGATCGTGAAGCACGCGAAGAAGCTGGCCGAAGACGCGAAAGTTGCCGTCCGGAATATCCGCAGGGACGTGAACGACGAAATCAAGAAAAAGACTAAGGACAAGGAAACCCACGTTTCCGAGGACGAGATCAAAAAACTGCAGGACGATATTCAGAAAACAACGGACAATCATATCAAGAAGATCGATGAACTATTGGCCCACAAGGAAAAAGAGATCCTGACCGTGTAGCGGTCGCTCTTTTATTTTGATCCCGATTGTCGCCCTCTCTTCTTCGTATGGAGGGCAATTTTTTGCCTTGTTGCCAAGCTTGGTTCTTTCGGTACTGCCGCCGCCCCTTCCTTTGCCTCAAGCAAAAGATCGAAGCCCCTATCGATAAAGAAGAGGCATCCAAGCGGAGATATGACCTACACAAAAGATCCGGCAGGCATCTTGAAAATCATTTAAAGGAACAGGCGCGTACTTTTCCTCCGCATCATGTGCCCGCTCATCCGGCATCTGGTCTTTAGAGCGTCGTTCAGTGTCCGCGAGTCTCGTTTTCAAAATCTCCTCTCGGAATTTATTAACGAAATCATATATGATTATTAGGAAATTTTATCAGTATTTCCCGGGTTTTTTCTTGACAAAA
>DAIDTZ010000181.1 GCA_027456925.1 Nitrospirota bacterium | reverse complement strand
AAGATCTTCGGGTACAAGAAAGGCGATACGGAGTATGTTCTCTCGGCGCTGCCGCTCGGCGGATATGTGAAGATGGCCGGAGAAAACCCCGACGAAGAGCCGACGGGAGCGGCCGATGAATTCCAGTCAAAGACCGTGTGGCAGCGTATAAAGATCGCTGCAACGGGGCCGCTTACGAATATCGTGCTTGCTTTTCTCATTATGCCGATCGTGTTCATGGTCGGGACCTATTCGGAAGGACCAGCGAAGGTCGGCTACGTGGAGCCGGGTTCTCCGGCCGAGCATGCCGGCTTCCTCGCGGGTGATTTGATCGAAAAGATCAACGGACGAAGCATCAGCGACTGGACCATGGCTCTGTCGTTGATCGCCGTGAATCCTGATACGAATGTGACGGTACTGGTCGACCGGCAGGGAAAACAAGAGACGCTTACGCTCCGGCCTGTCACGGCAACGGAATTGAAGATAGGCATGTCGGGGCTGATACCGGACATGCCCGCGGAGATCGGCAAACTGAAACCCGGATTTCCCGCGGAAAAAGCGGGAATCAGCGTGAACGACAAGGTCCTCGCCGTGAACGGCAAAACGATCTATCACTGGATCCAGTTTTCGAACATCGTGCGTGACAGCAAAGGGAAAACACTGGTGCTGACCATTGAACGGGACGGCAAACGTATGGACAAGCCCGTTACGCCGATGGAGGACAGCGGCCGGTACGTGATTGGGGTCGAGCCCCTGCCCCATCTGGTGTTCAAGAAGTTTGGGGTCGTGGAATCGATCCAGCTCGGGTTCGACAAAACCATCGAGTCGATCGACCTCACGTTCATTACGCTCAAAAAATTGGTGACCTTCGGCCTGTCGATCAAGACGCTGGGCGGCCCGGTCATGATCGCCCAGATGTCGGGTCAGGCGGCGTCAGCCGGGCTGTCGTCATTCCTGTCTCTCCTTGCCATGATCAGCATCTCGCTCGGCATTCTGAATCTGTTGCCGATCCCGGTCCTTGACGGCGGATTGATCCTTTTTCTCGTGATCGAGGCGATCCGTAAAAAGCCGGTGAGCAGGAAAGTGATGGAAGTGTCGCAGAGCATCGGCGCCGCGGTCCTGATCACCCTGATTGCGGTGGTGTCGTACAACGATATTATGAGGATGTTCTTCAGCAAGTAAAGGCGCGCTCCGGCCATTCACCCTCCCCTTGGTCCCCTCATCGAGGGAGGGGAAGCCTATTTATGGAAATTTCTCGTAAAAAAACCCTCCACATTACTCTTGGTTCCATCAAGATCGGCGGAGGTGCGCCCGTCGCTGTCCAGTCCATGTGCAATACGGACACCCGCGATCCGAAGGCCACGCTCGGCCAGATCAGGACACTCGGCCAGGCGGGGTGCGAGATCGTGCGTCTTGCGGTCCCGGACGAGGATGCTGCCAAGGCCATCGGCAAAATCAGACAGGGGACGGAACTTCCGCTGGTGGCCGATATTCATTTCGATTATCGTCTGGCACTTGAAGCGGTGAAACAGGGTGTGGACGGCCTGCGGATCAATCCCGGAAATATCGGCGGCAAGGACAAAGTCGCCGAAGTCGTGAGCGCTTGCAAGGACAAGGGGGTTCCCATTCGCATCGGCGTCAACGCGGGTTCGCTCGAAAAGCATTTGCTTGAGAAGTACGGTCATCCGACACCGGAGGCCATTGTCGAGAGCGCATTTGGTCATATCCGGATCCTGGAAGATTTGAACTACACCGCAATCAAGATTTCACTCAAGGCGTCCGATGTCTTGACAACTGTTGCGGCATACCGGTTGTTTTCTCAGAAATCGGATTACCCCCTCCACATCGGCATTTCCGAGGCAGGCACGCTTTTTGCCGGCACGATCAAGTCGAGCGTGGGACTCGGCATCTTGCTTTCCGAGGGCATTGGAGATACGATGCGGGTTTCTCTTACCGCCGACCCGGTCGAGGAAGTACGCGTTGCCTATGAAATCTTGAAAGCCCTCAAGGTCCGTCAGCGGGGAGTGAACATCATTTCCTGCCCCACCTGCGGCAGGACCGAGATCAATATCATTGGTCTTGCGCAGGAAGTCGAAAAACGTCTGGCCCATATCAAGGAACCAATTACCGTTGCCGTCATGGGGTGCGTCGTGAACGGTCCGGGCGAAGCGCGCGAGGCCGACGTGGGCATTGCCGGCGGCAAAGGGATCGGGTTGTTGTTCAAGCATGGCGAGATCATCACGAAGTTCAATGAGCCGGAGCTGGCGGATGTGCTGGTGAAAGAAGTGGAGAAAATTATAAAAGAAAGGAGCCAGAAGCCAGGAGCCAGAATCCAGAAGTAGGTTATGATTTTCTCCTGACTCCTGTCTCCTGACTTCTGAATTCTGGAGGCATCATGCGTTATTCCCGTTTGTTCATTCCAACGTTGAAGGAAGCTCCGGCCGATGCGGAGGCGATTTCGCACAAGCTCATGGTGCGCGCCGGCTTCGTGCGTCAGCTCGCGGCAGGGTTGTACATTTATCTGCCGCTCGGCCAGCGCGTGATGCAGAAGATCAACGAGATCATCCGGGAAGAGATGAACGCCATCGGAGGCCAGGAAGTGACCATGCCGGTATTGAACCCTGCCGAGGTCTGGCAGCAGACCGGCAGGTGGGATGCGATCGGCGATGAGATGTTCCGCCTGAAGGACCGCGGCGGCCGCGACATGTGTCTTGCCATGACCCATGAGGAGACGATGACGTGGCTTGCGGCCCACGACCTCCGCTCGTACCGCGACCTGCCGCAGATCTGGTACCAGATCCAGACCAAGGTGCGCGACGAAGCCCGGCCCAAGAGCGGCATTTTACGCACGCGCGAATTCACCATGAAGGACTCCTACAGTTTCGATTGCGATGAAGCAGGTCTCGATAAGTCTTACCAGCTCCATCTGGAAGCGTACAAGAAGATCTACAGCCGCTGCGGCATCAAGTTCTTTGTTGTTCAGAGCGACACGGGAATGATGGGCGGTTCCATGGCCCATGAGTACATGGCGCCTTCTCCGGCGGGGGAGGACGAGGTGGCGCTCTGTGAAGGCTGCGGGTACGCGGCAAACGTGGAACTGGCGCTGTCCGTGCCGAAGGCGTCGAAATCTCCGGATTGGAATTTCGAGGAAGTGGCCACGCCGGAGCGGCGGACTATCGACGAAGTGACCCGCTTTCTGAAAGTGACTCCTGATCTTCTGATCAAATCCATTCTGGTGATGAGCGATAACGGCCCGGTCCTCGCCCTGGTGCGGGGCGACCAGATGCTGCATGAGAAAAAGCTTGCCAAGCTCATCGGTCCGCACCGTCCGGCGCAGAAAGACGAGGTAAAGGCGGCCCTTGGCGTCCCGGCGGGGTTTATCGGTCCCATGGGACACGCAATCAGGAAGATCGCCGACCCCGTGCTGAAGCAGGGGCTTTACGCGGCAGGCGCGAACAAGGAAGGATACCATGTAAAGGGTGTGAGCGCGGAAAAGCATCTCGCAGACGCGGAGTTCTCCGATATTCATGTCGCAGGGGCGGGCGATGCCTGCGCACAGTGCGGCAAGGAGCTGCGGATCGAGCGGGTCATCGAGATCGGCAATATCTTCAAGCTCGGGACCAAGTACTCGGCGCCGCTCAAGGCGAACTATCTTGACGAGAACGGGAACGAAAAGGCGATCGTCATGGGCAGCTATGGCATCGGTCCTGCCCGCATTGCGGCTGCGGCCGTGGAACAGGGGAACGATGAGAACGGCATTATCTGGCCGCCGGCGATTGCGCCGTACCAGCTCCTCATCGTGCCGGTGAACGTAAAGGACCGGAAATCCATGGATATTGCCGAGGAGATGTATGCGGCCCTGGAGGAGAAGGGGTTCGAGGTTTTGATGGACGACCGTGATGAGCGGGCGGGTGTCAAGTTCAAGGATGCCGACCTCATCGGCATTCCCTGGCGCATTGTCATCGGCGAGAAGAACCTCAAAGAAGGAATGGTGGAGATCAAAGAACGCAGGAACGGCGTTGTTGAAAAAGTGAAGGTTGAAGAAACAATCGAGAAGATCGCGAAAAAGCTTGTATTAGAAGCTTGAGAACAGTTCACCGTTCGAAGCCCGGCAGCATGCAGCGAGGACAAAAAAAACTTGAATTTCCCGTGCGGTAAGCCTATAATCGCGCTTCATATGGAGGACGTGTTCAATGGATGAAACAGTAAAGCTTGAACTGACTCCGCAGCAGATGGCGGAGATAAAAAAGCAGATCGGTTTTGAGCTCCGTGAAATTTATCTCACCAAGCGTTCATTGAACAAGCTCCGGGTTTTCCGGCTGCGCCTCAGCGAAGAGCAGCAATTGCTCCTTGAAGGGAAACTAGGACAAAAAGTGAGGGAGCTCACCGTGACTCGTTCGGTTGCCACGCGAATATTGTAGTGTTCTCCCGGTTGTGACGCCGCTTTTTGACGACCTCGCAGGCATTTTTTATGCGCGTAGAGGGCTTTATTTTTTTTATCTATTTCCATCTGAAAGGAGGTGAATGTTCGTGAAAAAATATTTTGCTATCATACTGGCTTTGGCAATCGCGGCAACTGTCGCATTTACCGGCTGCGAAAAGAAAGAGCAACAGCAGCAGCCTGCAGCACAGCCGGCTGTAACTCCGCCGCCTGCTCCGACTCCGCCGCCTGCTCCGGCTCCCGCGCCCGCTACTGCGCCGGCAAAACCGGCAAAAAAGTAACCTTGTTCGCGATGGACACAGCTGTTGTGATTACGGCCCCCCTTTCAGCGGGGGCCTTTTATATTTTATTGCCGGGACAGAAGAGTATAGCCGTACGGATTGAATTGCGTGTATAATAGTTACAGCTCGGAGCTTGTACGGATTCCATGCCATTTCGACCGTGCTGCGACTGAACTATGCAGGTCATGGCGAAGAACTCCGGGCAGATTCCCGGCAGGGAATATTGTCCCTGCACGAAGCTTCCGGCGGACGGGGAACATGATTAGCAGCGGCCCCAGTGTTTAGCTGAGCAGATTACGAGCGTGGACTTCCAGGTGCCTTCATGACGAAACTGACGACCGATCTTCTTTGCGATATCCTGATCAAGGCGGGAAAGCTGACTCTTGAGCAGGCCCGGGAGATTAAAGTAAAACAGGATGTGCAGCGGATGAAGCTGCTCAAGGCCAGGGGAGAGACCCTGAACCGGGGCAGAATGCACCTTGAGGACGAAGTGTCGGCCATCGAGGTGGCGGCATCGCTTAACTTCGAAATTCCCGGAGCGCCGGGGCTGATACTGAGCGAAGACCTCATCACCGAGCTTGTTGCGCAAAACGCCGGTTTACCGTTCAAGAAAATAGACCCTCTCAAGCTTAATCCCGAGGTCACGACCCAGATCCTGTCGCGCGCTTTTGCACGGAGGAGCATCTCTGTGCCGATCGAGCGCGAGGATGACAGCCTGACGCTTGCTGTGGCGGACCCGTATAATATTGAAGTCATCGAGAACATCGAGCGCATGGGCTACAAGGTGAAGCGCGTCGTTTCCCCCAAGACCGATATTCTGAAGATCATTACCGAGTTCTATGGATTTCGGTCATCTGTTGCCGCGGCCGAACGGGAGATGTCTTCCACCGTCGATCTGGGGAACCTCGAACAGTTTGTGAAAATGAAGTCCGTGTCGGAGATCGAAGCCACGGACAAACATGTTGTGAACGCCGTGGAGTTCCTGTTCCGCTATGCCTTCGACCAGCGCGCGAGCGACATCCACATTGAGCCCAAGCGCGATGCGAGCGAAGTGCGGCTCCGGATCGACGGCATGCTCACGACCATCAACAAGATCCCCAGGGTCGTCCACCCGGCCTTTGTTTCGCGTGTGAAGATGCTCTCCCGCATGGATATCGCCGAGAAGCGTCGTCCCCAGGACGGCAGGATCAAGACCGAATACAAATCGCGGGAAGTCGAGCTCCGCGTGTCCACCATGCCGACGGCTTTCGGCGAGAAGGTCGTGATCAGGATCTTCGATCCCGACATTCTGCTCCAGGACCTCGAAGAGATCGGTTTTGCGCCGCGGGAGTACGAGTTGTTCCGGTCGTTCATCGCGCGACCCCACGGGATCATCCTGGTGACCGGCCCGACAGGCAGCGGGAAGACCACGACGCTCTACTCGGCGCTCAAGACCGTCGCCGTTCCCGAAGTGAACGTGGTCACGATCGAGGACCCCATCGAAATGGTCCACGACAGGTTCAACCAGGTGAGCGTCCAGCCGCAGATCGGCGTCACCTTCGGCAGCACGCTCCGCACGATCCTGCGCCAGGACCCGGATATCATCATGGTGGGCGAGATCCGCGACCTGGAGACGGCCGAGAACGCGGTACAAGCCGCGCTCACGGGCCACCTCGTTTTCTCAACGCTCCACACGAACGACGCGCCGAGCACGATCACGCGGCTGCTCGACCTCGGTGTGCCGTCATACCTCATCTCTTCCACAATCATCGGCGTGATGGCGCAACGGCTGGTCAGGAAGATCTGCAAACAATGCGAAAAGTCCTATGAACTGCTCCCCGAGGAAGCGCAGGCCGTGGGACTCGCATCGAGCAAAGAGGAAAAAGTCGTCGTCAAATACGGCGAGGGGTGTTCCCAGTGCCGGGGCACGGGATACCTGGGACGCACGGGCATATTTGAGGTCATGGAATTGAACGACAGGATCAGGGCCATCATTCGCGATAAAGCCGATGTTGAGCTCATCCGGAAGGCGGCAATTGGCGACGGGATGGTCGGACTCCGCGAAGCTGCGGTGCAGAAAATGCTGAAGGGCGAGACCACCTTGGATGAGGTCATCAGGGTGACGGGGGAGAAGACGTAACGTATAGGGGCAAGGGTCATGGAGCCTGGAGCAAGGGAATGCGAAAACGCACCTATCTCCGCGCTACATGCTACTTGCCCCTGCAGAACCATGGACGCCTTCATTACTTTCATAGCAGGCTACTGGCCGCTTCTGGCAATCACGGGTTTAAGCGTGATTCTTGCGGCTTTCTGTGCGGCAGGGGAGACGGCAATCGTTTTTTCGAACAAGGCGCACATTAATCAACTCTCCGAGTCCGGGGATCGCCGGGCGGGGATTGTCCTGCGGCTGGTTCGTGAGCGGGATCTCCTGCATTCCGCGATGCTGCTTGCAGAGAATTTTTTCATCGTACTCGCCGTTGTGCTGGGGACCGTGATCGCCCTTCGGGCCTGTGTGCTTACCCAGCTTGCCGCCGCGCTGACCGTCCTGTTCATGAGCGTTTTTGTCGCTTTCTTCGCAAAAATGATTCCGAAGGGGATCGCGTGCAGAAATCCTGATGGTTTTGCCGTTGCTGTGGCGGCCCCGCTTAACGCCATCGTGAATACCCTCTCCCCGGTTACCCGCCTGCTGACCGGCGCGGCGGATATGGTGGCCGGCCCGGGGCCGGAGGGCGCCTCGTGCAGCACTGCGGTCACGGAAGAAGACATCAAGGCCATGATCAACCTGGGCGAAGAACGGGGTTCGCTGAAAGAGGAAGAAAAGGAACTGCTCCACAAGGTGTTTGAATTCGGAGATACGCTGGCATCGGAGGCAATGAGGCCGCGGACCGAGATCATAAGCGTACCCTCGAATGTGACCCTTCGGGAAGTGTTCGCCCTCGTTTCCGAGTTCGGGTATTCACGCTACCCGGTTATCGAGAACACGGTGGACACGGTCATCGGCATTCTGTATATCAAGGATATCCTCGTGGCCATGGCGTCGGGAGATGTGAACCGCGAAGACGGCATTCAGCAGTTCATCCGACCGGCATATTTCATCCCCGAGAACAAACGGGTGAGCGAGCTGTTGTCCGAGATGCAGCGCGAGCGGTTTCAGCTTGCGATCGTTATCGACGAATACGGCGGGACCGCCGGCCTCGTGACGCTGGAAGACCTGATCGAGGAG
>DAIDTZ010000180.1 GCA_027456925.1 Nitrospirota bacterium | reverse complement strand
GGCCGCACCATTGCGGAGGCTAGGTTCTTAGGGAAACCGTGCATCGCCACCGGATATTCCGGCAATCTGGAGTTTATGACAGCAAATACAAGTTATCCCGTTCGTTATTCGATGAAAAAAATTGACCAGAGCATCGGCCCGTATAAAAAAGGCGCGGTCTGGGCTGAACCCGACACAGATCATGCCGCCGAACTGATGAGATTTGTCTTCGACAACCCGGGAAAGGGGCGTGAAACCGGGGCGCTCGCCGCTCAGCATATCAAGGAAAAATTCAGCCCCAAAGCGCTCTCGCAATTGGTTCAAAAAAGGCTCGCAGAACTGCGGTAATTTCAAGGCAGGAGATCATTGTTTCAAGGGCGAGAGGCGTCTGCTGTTGGCAGCTTTCCGCCTGCCGGCACGCGTGGGGAGCTCCGTGACTGCACCAAGCCAACTATTTTCGGCCAGCGGCGGCAACAGGTTTAGTGCGTAACCGGCGTATTCTTCGTAGCAAACTCTTTACATTCGTGGTCCACCATCATCTTTACCACATCATGCATTTTATATTTAGCCTTCCATCCCAGTTGTTTAAGCGCTTTTGACGAGTCTCCCCTGCTTACGTTGATTTCCGAGGGCCGCAGAAGAGACGGGTCAGAAATCACGTGATCCCGCCACGAAACTCCTGCGCACGCAAACGCATGCTCAACAAATTCCTCCAGGGTGTGAGTTTCTCCGGTTGCAATCACAAAGTCATCAGCTTGTTCCTGCTGAAGCATGAGCCACATGGCAGTGACGTAATCAGGAGCCCAACCCCAATCGCGGGATATGGACATATTGCCGAGGTGGAGCTTTTCGCTGCTCCCCCGGGAAATCCTGCATGCCGCAGAAATGATTTTTTTTGTGACAAAGCGCTCCGGCCTCAAAGGGGATTCGTGATTGAAAAGAATGCCCGAGCAGGCAAAGATGTCATAGGCCTCGCGATAATTCGCCGTTACCCAGAACGCTGTGGCTTTTGCCACGGCATAGGGGCTTCGTGGACGGAATGCCGTGGACTCATTTGCCGGCGCTTCTCCTTCCAGATTTCCAAAGCATTCACTGGACCCGGCGTTATAACACTTGATCGGCAAGTCGATGAATCGGATTGCCTCCAGCAGGTTTAAGGCGCCGATGCTGATACTCTCCAAGGTTTCCACCGGTTGTTGAAAAGATAGGCCGACTGAACTTTGACCGGCAAGATTATAAATCTCGTCAGGCTTTGTTTTTACCAATACCTGTAACACGCTCCGAAAGTCGTTCAGTGCCATGGACTCAAGCGTTACGCGATCACGGATACCTAATGCAGCAAGCCCGTGGAAGGACGCGATCTGAGCGTCTCGCGAGGTCCCGCAGACGTCATACCCTTTACCCAACAGAAGCTGCGCCAGGTAAGCGCCATCCTGGCCTGAAATGCCGCAAATAAGAGCTTTTTTCTTGTTCTTGATGCTTTCCTGCATTATTATTTTCTCCGGTTGGCGCTAAGAGAGGTTACAGTTTCAGGTTTGCCGTAAGAGCCCCCCACTCGTAGCTGTCGGCAATGGTCCGCACCTGCTCTTTGCTTCGCATGCGAAATGATATGTCGTCCGCCATCTTAATGATTGCCCGGACAACGCTGTCTCCATCATTTGAGGGGACAGTGATGCCCAGTCCGTTTTTTTCGATAAGATCGGCCCAGGCGTCCCCTTTTGTTGCGATAATCGGCAATCCTGCCCATAGGTAGTCGAGCATGCGTGTTCTGAAGGAGAATCGCGTCTCCAGGCTGTCCCTGTGAAGACTTATGCCTGCGTTCGCCTCCAGAAGATAATCGGCCCGTTGTTCATAGTGGGTCCAACTTCTGTTGATAAAAATTGAGGTTTCGAGCAGTCCCAGGCTCTCCGCTTCCGCGATAAAGCGGTCTGTGACTGCCATTTTACCGGAATCAGGATTTGGAGGCATGATCCCGGGAAAATAAACTTTGATATCGTCCCGCTGCGCCGCGAGTTTCGACAGGGCCTTCAGCAGCGTGAAGGGATCAAACCAATCCCAAATGCCGCCTCCCCAGACCAGGAGAAAATCCGTGTCCCGGATCTTCGACCCGCGGAGTACGGAACGGTTTTTGTGCGGCTTTGCATCGGGCAAACCAAAGGGCATGATCCTGACCGAGGCAAGCTTGTCTACGTGTCCGAGTATGGTCAGCTGGCCGAGCAGAAGGTCCTTTTGTTTTTCGTTCGCAACGAGGAACTGGCGGCCCCAGCTCAGGATAAGACGTTGACGGGCTTTCCAGAGGAACAGCATGACCCTGAGCCTGAGCTTTTCAGCCCATCCCACTGGTTTTTGTTCCAGGAATTCAAAAATCACGGGATCGTATTGATCAAAGATGGAATTCTTGCGAAAGAGGAAGGTAAGCAGGATCGAGAGCGGCCGGCCGGTTTGCACCACATAATCCGAACGCCATATCCATCGGACCAGATTGATGAAGGATGCTTTGCCGATAAAGGTTATGTTGCCTGAAAAGCCTTCTTCGAGATAACGCGAAAGGATCACCGCGCTGTGCCCCTTTCGTTCCAGGGCACGGGCCATTTCCCAGTACCGGATGCCGGGCCCCGCCATGGCACGTCCGATGGAGTCATTGCAGATAAACAGTATCTTTCTGGTTTTACCTGTTGTGGCCATCATATCCCGGCAACATCACCGTTCCCTCTGAAGGATGAAGATGAATTCATTTCTGCAAGATGCAGTTTCTCTTATATTGAATCTCACATGCAAGTCGGTTCTCATATAGTGAAGCAGCTCCTGAAAATCACCTCGCCGCCATACATGATTATGGATGCTGTAGCGCGTCCGCATCAACTCTCGTGCTCGATCCTCCACTTTTTCTTCAGGAATATTTTCGACAAAACGGGCCCATTCGCGGTAATGATCAAAGCGGCACCATTCGGGCCCTTCCTGAAAATCCTTTATCACGTGGTCAAGAGGTGTGATCGATCTTCGCTTATCGAAGGTCTTGTCTTTGTCCGGTACCGCCAGGTACAGGATCCCTCCCGGCTTCAGCCGGGAGACATGGGTCATAATTGTTTTGATCGGGTTTTCGCAGTGTTCAAAAAAGTGGTTTGCGATGATGAAATCCAGTGAATCCTTCGGGATGGTGTCCAGTGTTTCACCGTTATCAATGCTATCAACAGGAGAAAGACAAAAGATATTGAGCTCAGGATAGCTCTTTCGTAGTTGCGCCACGGGGGCCCGGTCAACGTACCTTACCGTGGCCCCTTCGGGAACAGTGAGCGGAAGATGAAGCGCGCCGATTTCAATGCCGCTGCCTGAGAGATATTTCCGGGCAAGCCGGTTTCTCGTAGGGAATAAAATATGATAGAGCCGCAACCTGAGAAGAAGCCAGAGCAGGTACCTCATCCCATCAAACCGCCTGAGCACTGGCCTTTTGCACATTCTCTGATCGTTTTTTCCCAAACCAGTCGAACACTCCTTCAAAAGCGGCAACAAAGAAGATAATGAACCCGACCGAGGGGATGTAGAGACGGTGCTCGAAAGTGACATCCAGGATCGGGACAAAGCTCTGGGTCGGTGACAGGGTGATATAAAACCATGCAGCGCCAAAGGGGACCAGTGTCCATTTTTTCTTAATATAAAGCCAGAGCGATAGTGATACCACGGCTATATGTCCGAACAGCGCGAGAAGAGTCGGGAATTCAAACAAACTCTTTGCTAAAGGATAGGTATAATCGAGGTTCTGATCGATCGGCAGGAACAAAAGCCGAATATACGTCCACTCTACCTTAAGCGACGTCAGCAGATAGGTCCAGGGAGTGATGCCGTTCTGTCCGGAAATCCCAAAACCCGCTCCGGAAAGGTTGGTCGACATCATGTTATATGCAAGATATCCCCAGGGAAGGGCAACCAGGAGATATGCCATTCCGCGGGACAGTACCGGTTTCAGTTTTCCCTCTGCGATAAAGAGGAAGTCGTACAGAACAAGCATGGCAGGCAGCGTCACGGCCCACTCTTTTGACCCCATGGCGAGCATCGACGTAAAAAAACAAGCGACAGAGTATCGGAATTTACGGGTGTTCACGCCTTTGATAAAGAAAAGAAAGGTGGCCAGGTAAAAGAACGTTGCAAGCAATTCGGTGCGGCTTATGATGTAGGTTACCGATTCTGTTTGAACGGGATGGAGCGCGAAGATAAGCGCGCCGAAAAGGGCCATCCGCCTGGCCCGCGCGCCGTACCGTACCCTCAAGGAAGGCAAGCTCAGGGTCCAGAGAAGCAGGAGATAAACGAATATACTGTTTGCGATATGGAAGCCGATATTAAAGACGTGCCAACCGATGACATTGAGACCGCTCAACTGATAATTGATCCAGAGAGATGCGTTTACGATGGGCCTGGTCCCGGAGAACTGGCCCAGGAAACCATCCATGGTCGGGTTTCTGATTCCCTGATTTTGCACAATCGACGGGTCGTCGTCGAAGTGAAATGCCGAGTGGAAGGTATTCGAATAGGCAATCAGAATCAACACCGCGATCAATACAAAAGCGATCAGATTAAACCGCTTGGCGGCAAACAGCCTGTTTGCTTGTTCCTGCATAACTGCCACTTTTCCTCCTCAACGAACCAATTCAACAACTCTGAAAATGTAACACGGACAAGGGCCAAAGTAAAGACTATTTTCCTTCTCCCCGCCTCACTTCCCGCTGTCCAGGCCCGATCTTTTGAGGTTTTCCAGTTCCTCCCGGACAAGCGCAAGTTCCTGTGCGAGCTTTTTACTTCTCTCGCTCAAGCTGGAGAGAACCACGGAAAAATGCAGCGTGATAAGCAAGAGGAAAAGAAAGGCTATCAAAAAGAGAAAGGACGGCGGATAAAATATACCCACCATTCTCGATACATATTCCAAAAAGCCGCGCGACGAGGACAGCACGAGGAGGACCGCTCCGGCAAGGAGCCACAGGAGAGAATAGCGTTCCTTGAGCCTCCCTCTCCGGATAAGCTCGATCACCACAACCAGGAGCGCGCCGCTGCCGATAATGGCCAGAATCTTCAACAGGTCCATGGGCTACCTCACTTTCTTCAGCAGATCGATAAAAATAGCCATCAATACTTTCGTCATATAGTACACTGAGCGGAGCGGGGTAATCGACGATTTTCCTGCGGTGCGTTCTCGCATGGCGACGGACACCTCGGTCATCCGGAGCGCTGCCTTATGTGACAGGACAAGCGCCTCGACCTCCGGATAATCGTCCGGGTACCTCCCGGCAAAAAATTCTATCGCTTTCCGATTCGCGGCACGGAAGCCCGAGGTACTGTCCGTCACCGCTGTGGACAGAATGCGGGAAAGAACAACGGAAAAAATCCAGATGCCGAGGGTCCGAAAGAGCGGAGCTTTATAGGCCCCGGGGGCCAGGAAGCGGGAACCGATCACGATGTCGGCAACTCCTTCTTCCAGCGGTTTCAGGAGCTTTTCAATCTCCGTTCCCAGATGCTGGCCGTCGCCGTCAAACTGCACGGCAACGTCATACCCCTGATGGGCCGCGTATAAATAGCCCGTTTGCACTGCCCCGCCGATACCGAGGTTGAACGGCAGATCCACGACCTTCACTCCCCTGTCCCGTGCTGTTCTGGAGGTGGAATCTTCAGAGCCGTCGTTCACCACAAGCACATCAGCCGACGGCATTTGCTCACGCAGGTCCCGAAGGACCCCCGGAAGACTTGCCTCTTCATTAAAAGCAGGAACGATAATCAGGATCTTCATTGAACTTTACTCTTTCAGACCGACCTCACGTACAGACAGCCGGTAGGTGCAGAATAGCCGGTAGATTGCAAACCGGCTGAGAAGCCGCAACCGCGCGCCCGACCTGCGTTGCCGTACGATAGCAGGAACCGCCTTGAGCGCCGCTCCCCAGGCCCGGAACAATACGAACATCGCGCGCACAACCGAATGCTGTTCGGAAAATCTGCCGCTGGCGCCCTTGCCCGTAAGCGCGCCGACCATATAGGCCGAAAGCCGCAGAAGCGTAAAGACGGGGCTGAGCAGGATCAGTTCCAACGGATAATATTTCAGCAGCACCCATATTCTGTTTCGCTCGACCAGAAAAGCCTTGAGCGGCGAATAGGCTGATGACGATGACGAGTATTTGTGAAAAACTTTTGCCGTTGGAACATAGCGGCATTCCCAGCCGGCCAGCCTCGCCCGGAGACCGACATCGACATGGTCGGCATATGCAAAAAACGCTTCATCGAACAACCCGATCTCGTCCAGCATCGCTTTTCGATAGAGCGCCGCACACCCGCTCGGGAACAGCGCCTCGCCGGGGGCATCGTACTGTCCTTCGTCTTTTTCCAACCGCCCTTTCCCTCGTCCCAAGCCATCGGGGTACAGGAGAAGCCCCACATTGTCGATAATGCCGGGCCGGTCATAGGACAGTATTTTTCCGGCCCACATACCGACTGTTTGCGGACCGGCTTCCGCCGCTGCCACCAGGCCGGACAGCCAGAGGGAATCAGCTTTCGTATCATTATTCAAGAGAGCTATGTACTTGCCCGCGGCGATCCGGATGCCTGCGTTATTGCCTCCGGCAAAACCGATATTTTCGGGCAAACTGATCACTTTTACATTTTGGTAATGCCCCTGGACGAACTCCGCAGATCCGTCCTGCGAACCGTTATCCACCAGGATAACTTCAACATCCCTGATGTTCCGCTGGCCAACAAGCGAGTCGAGGCACTCGGCCAGAAGATGCCTGCCGTTCCAGTTTACGATAACGACGCTTACGTCCGGGTGCGTCAATTACATTAACTCCTTGGGCGCTGAAGCTCCGCAGCCGATCAAACGTTCAGATCCCGGCCTGGCTCTTTTCTCTTCTTCGATACCGCCGCACTGCCCAGTAAAAGGCAAAATACGATACAATGGCCGCGGCAGTGCCGAGCACAAGCGTTCCCACGATAAAAGACCAGAGATAGGGTTTTAAAACAAAGTATACCGTGCTGAACGTAAGCTCGTTCCAGGCGATATGCGGCACGGGAGCATCGGCTCCCGTAATTTTGATGCCGAACCAGATGCAAAAGCCGTACAAAGGAACGACCGTCCAGGGGTTGTTAATGAACGATGCGCTCAGAACAACAATCTTGCTTACGCGGAATATCCACGCAAGAAGAAAACAGCTGACGATATGCATCCCGATGGTCGGCGAAAAGGCGACAAATACGCCGAGTGCGAAAGCCAGCGCAAGTTTGTGCGGCGGGTCGTCGAGTTTCATCAGATTTCGTATGCGTTCCCGAATATATCGTGTCATAGTATCGTCATGATCGTGAACTCAAAAGGCCGGCTGCGTCCTTGATCATCTGCCGGTTTTTTTGAAGTGATTATACCCCGTCGGCCGGAACGGCTTTGTCTTGCCCTCACAGGTAAGAAGAAGCCTGCGCTCTCCGGTGATAACGCCTATCTCGGCAGCCGCAATGTCAAGGGAGCGCAGTTTTTTTGCCTTCGCAGGCGGTACCGTGAAGAGAAGCTCGTAATCCTCTCCTCCCGACAGAGCGTAGTACAGGGGGGTCTTCCCCAGTTTATCGGATGCCGCCAACAGCGACCGGGAAAAGGGAATATCTTCTGCGATAATACGGGCCCCGACCCCGCTTTCATCGCAAATATGGGCAAGGTCCGATGAAAGCCCGTCGCTGATGTCAATCATGGCATGGGCGCACTTGGCAAGCGCTATCATTCTGCCCCAGGCTACTCTGGGCACTGGACGCAGATGTTTTCGAATCAGTTTCTTCCTCCATGCTGCCTGTCTTCTGCGCCCGGTGGTTGTCCTGAGTAAATCCAGTCCTGCCGCAGAGTCACCCAGTGTCCCAGTGACGAATATGCGGTCGCCCGCCTTTGCGCCTGCCCGCGTTACCAGCTTCGTTTTCCCGGACTCGCCAAGCACAACGACATTAATAACAAAGTCTTTTTGCGAAGAGCAGGTATCGCCGCCGACGAGGACTGTCCGGTAAGCGCGCAGAACAGCCCGGAAGCCGAGGTAAAAATCCTTCACCTGTTCTACC
>DAIDTZ010000179.1 GCA_027456925.1 Nitrospirota bacterium | reverse complement strand
CCTATACCTATCATATAGAATGCGTTGCCGAGATGGTAAGGATGGAGCAATAGCTCCGCTCAATTTCCGGTTGTCCACCCTGTCGCGTTCATCTTCCTGTAATCTTTCTTTCGTATACTGTTTCATAAGCTGAAATTAAATGAAGCTTACTTACGCTATTACACGAAAGGAGGTGAACCACTATGAAAAAGATGATAACAGTCATCATTGGCATTGCCTTAACAGCCTTTATCGCCGTCGGAGGAGCTTCCGCAGGGCAATCAAAGCAGGGCACGGCAACGGCCGCCCATCACTTCAACGGGCAACAATACGCTAAGGACGCCAAAATCAGTCTTGACCACGCCCGACGCATTGCCAAAAAGGCCTGTGCCGGCGTCATTGTCGCCGAGGAACTGGAAAAGGAGGGCGGCGGCAGCGGCCTGCGGTATTCTTTTGATATCCGCAAGGACGGAATCACCCGCGAGGTGGGAGTGGACGCGGTGACAGGAGCTGTTCTGGAAAATTAGCAGGAAGGTTCCCACCCCGACTAACCGGTTCTCAAGGTCAAGACCGACCAAAAATACCGTGAAAACTGCGAAAGGTAATAATAATCGGGGCGGGGATTTTCCCCGTCCCTCTCTTTTACCATAATTTACATGTTATAATTAGCATATTTACCTATGGCGCATATGGTTAATTGCATTATCTGGATCAAGAAAAGAGGCGGCCATGATCATAAACGTAGAAAATCTGATCAAAAATTATGACGGCCATACGGCGCTGGATGGATTGAATTTCGGCGTCGACGAAGGCGACATCTTCGGTTTTCTCGGCCCGAACGGAGCGGGAAAGACAACAACCATCCGCATTCTGACCGCCATCATCAAGGCCGATTCAGGAAATGTCCTGATCGACGGGCATGATGTTTTCAAAGAACCGCTGGCAGTAAAAAAGATCATCAATGCCCTTCCTGAATCCAACGGCTATTATGAATGGATGACGGCGCAAGAATACCTCGGGTTTTTCTCCCATCTTTATGACGAGAAACAATCGATACAAGAAAGCGACAAGCTCTTGGTTGATGTGGGGCTTCGTGGAAAAGAAAAGCATCTCATCCGCAGCTATTCCCGCGGGATGAAGCAGAGGCTCGGCATCGCGCGAGCGCTTATCAATAAGCCAAAGCTTCTCTTTCTGGATGAGCCTACCAACGGACTTGACCCAAAGGGGAGAAGGGACATTCACGACCTGTTGATAGCCCTCAATCATAAACACGGTACAACCATATTTCTCTCCACGCATCTGTTGGATGACGTGGAAAGGCTTTGTAACAAGATAGCCATCATCAATTACGGGAAGATCGTCAGGACCGGTGAGCTTGATAAAATGAAGGGAAAAGGAACGATAGAGGATTTATTCTTCCTTTCAACAAAGGAGGGGGCGCTATGAAGAGTGCCTATATAATGCAGAAGGAGATAAGGGAAAGCATTTTAACCCCAAAAGGTTTTATATGGTATATCCTCACCTCTATAATCCTGAGCGTCCTGAGTTACCTGTTCCTCACGAACAGCGAGTTAAGCCTCCTTGACCAGGGGCAGATGCTTTATCTGATCATGAATTTCATAACCGCCCTCGGAGTGCTTATCGGCCTTGTATTCGGCGCTGATGCTTTTGCCGGAGAGATGGAGAGAGGGACACTTGAAGCCCTGCTGATAAGCCCGCTCAATAAGATGGAAATTGCCCTGGGCAAGCTTGGCGCGGCAGTAACGAACTGGGGGATTATCTTCGTAATCTCTCTGCCTTACCTCTTTGTCGTAGGCAAGGGAGGACAGAACGTTCTCATCGGCATCGTTTATTTGGCCGTCCTCGGGACGCTCCTGGCCGTTATTTTTTCGGCTTTTTCCATGGGGCTTTCGGCGAGGATAAAATCCATGAAGAACGCCCTGATCACCTCCTTCTTCCTCTTCCTGCTGGCGGGGTCGCCTATCTTTCTTTCAACAGCCATAAGGGGGACATGGTTCGGCAGTATCCTCGATTTTATAAATCCCTTTGCCGATGCCATCAACACCTTTGATAGCGTGGTCATTGACAGCCAGGGCTTCAGCTATCAGGCAGGGCGTGTTGCAATTATCTGCGGATACACCCTTCTGTCTTTATGGTTCTTGAAAAGAAGCTTGTCCAAATTGGAAATGTGAGGTGATACCATGAAAAGGGCGATAGTGTTTTTATCATTGATTATTCTGGCAATAGCGGTAAATTATACATTCGCCTCTGCGGCAAGCCGCGTTACCGTTTCCATTAATCCGCCGTCTGTTCAAGCCAATATGGGAGACAAAATAACCTATACGGGAACGATAACCAATCATTCCGACAAAGCTGTTGACAATGTCATCGCCTATATATCTTTGGCCAATATAACCCAGGGCAAGGAGTCACCCATGGACCTGGAGGACTGGAGCGCAAACAAGGCGATCAAGGTGGATGCCATCCCACCGCACGGGACCTATGAGGGCAAATGGCCGATGCGCCTGATCGACTCCGGAAGTTATGTTGCATATATAATGGTCGTGGACAAGCACGATAATACTCCGGTAAGCAGCACGATGTCACATCTTGAGATCCAAAGGGTGCTCAGGCTAAATCCGAATAATGTGCTGCCGATAGCACTTGGAGAACCCGTTCTTATCGGGCTTGTTTTTCTGTTCATCACTATCAAGCGGAGAAAGGCAGATAAATAAACCTTGCTGACACGCCATCTTTATCTGTGTTTGCTTTTTTCAGCGTTGACCGCGTGCGCCTCCTATCAGGCCAGGCCGCTGAATACCAAGCCTACGTTGTTGAACGAAGTGCCCCATTTGGTTGTTCATGCCGGTCAAATGCCTTTGCCGGAACTGAATGCTCATCCCTTCAACCCTGATGACGGCCTTGATATGACGGAAGTCGCCATGCTGGCCGTAGTAAACAATCCCGACCTGAAGATTGTGCGGAAGGAAGGACGTATCGCACAAGCCCAGTTGATGGCAGCGGGGGTCCTGCCCAATCCCCAACTGGCTGCGGGAGTGGACCATCCCACCAACGGCGGACCGGGCACCATGAATGCATTCAACCTGGGTTTAAGCTACGATATCGGCGCGCTCCTCACCCATAACGCAGCTGTCAATGCGGCGCGTGCAAACAGCCTTAAAATGGATATGACCGTCCTGTGGCAGGAATGGCAGGTAGTGCAGCAGGCGCGCCTGCTGTTCGTCAACAGCAGGGAACAGGAGAAGCTCATGGGGGAGTTGCAAGCCTATCGTGATCTTATCGACACCCGATACCAGCGGGCGCGCCGGGCCCTGCAGGAAGGCAATATGACGATCGATGCCGTGAGCGCCGACCTGACGGCGTTGCAGGACGCAAACGCGGGCATCAACGCTCTTGAGCGGCAGACCAGTAAAACACGGCACGAACTCAACGCATTGCTTGACCTGTCGCCTGAAGTCAGGCTCAAGCTTGTGGGGAACGTCGACGTTCCCGAACCGGATCAGGCTAAAATCGAAACCGCTGTCGCACAGTTGCCGGAACGCCGCCCGGATTTGGCGGCGCTGCAGGCCGGCTACAAGAGCCAGGAGGAACTTTTTCGCGCGGCTGTCCTGGCGCAATTCCCCGCGCTCAACATCGGGCTGACCCGCGCCCGCGACACCAGCGGAATCTATACCACGGGCATCGGCATTACAATAAGCTTGCCGATCTTCAACCGCAACCAGGGCCCTATAGCGATAGAAAAGGCCACCCGGGAGCGTTTGTATGACGAATACCAGGCCCGCTTGAATGAAGCCTTCTCCCAGGTTAAAAATCTGCTTTCGCAATGGCGCTTGGTGAGCCGGCAATACCGGGAGGTAAAAAGCGCTCTCCCGGAGATGGAGAGTATTGCGGAGCGCGCAAAAGCGGCCCTCGAGGCCGGGAATCTGAGCATCACCACCTACACCGATCTGCAGGCCGCCCTGCTGAGGAAACGCATGGAAGCAATTACCCTTGAACAAACCATGCTCGAACAACGCGTTGCCTTGCAGACCTTGCTCGGCTGCGGCCTGCCCGGACGGATTGCGCCGGCCGACATTCACCTGGATGAGCGGGGGAAATAACATGAGAAAGAGCTTGCTCTTGTGCGCGGTTTTGATGATCATTTCAGGGGCCGCAGATTACGCGAGATCAGCGGATACCGCAAGTGCGCTGGTCCGGACCCAGCCCCTTGTTCAACAAGTGCTTGCTGAATCGATCTCCAGCTACGGGCTCGTGAGCGTCGATCCTCTTAACACCGAAAGCATTAATTTACCCCGAGCAGGGCGGGTGACGCGGCTCCTGGTCGCCCAGGGACAGTTGGTAAAAAAAGGCGCGCCCCTCCTGCAAATGGAAACCAGCCCGCAGGAAAGCGTCAAGTATGAGCAGGCGCGGTCGGCCGTGGACCTGGCAAAAGGCGAACTGGCCAGAGTGCAAAACCTGCTGGCACAGCAGCTGGCGACCAGGTCACAGCTTGCGAACGCCCAAAAGTCGCTGAGCGATGCGGAAGCCGCGTTGGCCGCCCAGGAGAAGCTGGGAACAGGGACCCCAAGCGAAATAGTCCGGGCGCCCTTTGACGGCATTGTAAGCGTGATGCAGCTTTCCCAGGGAGATCGAATTCAGGCAGGCGCTCCGGCAATGCAGTTGTCGCGGATCGACCGCCCGCGCATTGTGCTGGGAATCGAACCGGAAGACGCCCGCAAGGTGCGGCGCGGCATGCCGGTGAAACTGGTGCCGGTATTCGACAGTGCACAGAGCGCGGCAGGCGTGGTCGGCACCGTGAATGGGATGATCAATCCGCAGACGGGGCTTGTCGACCTTCTTGTTAAACTGAAACCCGGACAGGCTTTCCATTTGATGCCGGGAACACGAATCCAGGGATTCATCACGCTGAGGAGACGGCGAGGGTTCGTTGTCCCGCGGCAGGCGGTTCTCTCCGATGCCAAGGGACCCTATATTTTCGTAGTCAGAAACGGACAGGCCCATCGTATCGATGTGCGGACCAACGGGGAAAGCAGCGGCCTCACCGGCATTTCCGGACCATTTGAGAGACAAGACCGGGTTGTCATACTGGGCAATTACGAGCTTCGGGAAGGGATGAACGTGCGGGAGACTACACCATGAGCGTCTTTTCATTCTGGATACAGGCGCACCGCCGTTCGATCCTCTTTTTTGTGCTGACTCTTGCCGCGGCAGGCGCTGTTATTGCATTTAAACTGCCGGTGGCCCTTTTCCCGGACGTCGAATTCCCCCGGGTCATGGTCTCGATGGATGCGGGAGACCGGGCCGCGGAACTGATGGAACTGCAAGTGACGCGGCCGGTCGAACAAGCCGTCCGTTCGGTGCCCGGCGTTATCTCGGTGCGCTCTACCAGCAGCCGCGGCAGCGCCGATATTTCCGTCGATTTCGACTGGGGTGTGGATATGGTTGCCTCCCAGCTCCAGGTGGAGTCCGCCGTCGGCCGGGTGCTGCCCCAGTTGCCGCCAGGTACGGTGTTTCACGTCAAGCGTATGGACCCCACGGTGTTTCCCGTTCTGGCGTACAGCCTGACCTCCGACGTTCTTTCCCTGGTTCAACTTCGCGACATTGCCCAATTCAAGCTGATTCCCCTGTTGTCCAGTGTCAACGGTACTTCACGGGTCCAGGTCATGGGGGGGAACCTGGAAGAGTTTCGCGTCACGGTAGACCCGGCGCGTCTGCAGGCCTACGGACTGACCCTGAACGATGTTGCGCAGACACTTTCAGCGGCCAACGTGATCACCGCGGTGGGCCGATTGGAAGACCACTACAAGCTGTATCTGGTCATGTCGGACACACGGCTTTCCGACCTCGACCATATCCGCCGGACCGTATTGCGCACGGGGCCGAACGGTATGGTCCGCCTGGAGGAGGTGGCAACCGTACAACGCGATATCGTGCCCCAATGGCAGCGCATGACCGCGGACGGGCATGATGCGGTGCTGGTCCTGGTATATCAACAGCTGGGCGGCAATACCGTCCAGATTGCCCGGGACATAAAAGCAAAACTTGCCGCGTTTCAACAGCACCTGCCGAAGGGAGTTCGGATCAGCAACTGGTATGACCAGAGCGAGCTGATCGTCGCGTCCGCGACCAGCGTGCGCGACGCGATCATTATCGGGGTGCTCCTCGGCGCCGTGGTGTTGTTCCTGTTTCTGCGCAACCTCAAGATCACCCTCATCGCCGTTGTCGTCGTCCCGACGGTACTGGCGGCCACTATCGTTCTGCTCTTCGCGCTGAAGATGAGCTTCAATATCATGACGCTGGGCGGCATGGCGGCCGCCATCGGCCTGATCATCGACGACGTCGTCGTGATGGTCGAACACATCATGCGCCGCCTGCGCGGCAGCAAGGGACAGCATGAGGGCCGCGTCATGGCGGCCGCGCGTGAGTTCGCCCGGCCGCTTGCGGGCTCCTCGTCGGCCACAATTATCATTTTCCTTCCGCTGGCGTTCCTGAGCGGCGTAACAGGCGCCTTCTTCAAGGCGCTCTCGCTCACCATGGCGGCCGCGCTGATCATCTCGTTTCTCATTACCTGGCTCGCCATCCCGATTCTCGCGGACCATCTGCTCGGGCAAAAAGAAGCGGAGGAGAACGAGGGCGGCCCGTTCAGGGACCGTTCTCATCGGGCGTACGAGTGGATCATGAGGCGTGTATTGCAGAAGCCCGTTCTGATCCTGGCAGGGATAGTGCCGCTTCTCTTGATGGGGTACATCGGTTACCGGCAGGTCGGTTCAGGGTTCATGCCGTCGATGGATGAAGGCGGCTTCATCCTCGACTATTTCACGCCCCCCGGCACCGCCCTCACCGAAACCGACCGTCTGCTGCGCCAGGTGGAAGAAATAATCAAGGCGACCCCCGAGGTCCTTACCTATTCCCGCCGCACCGGCGCGCAGCTCGGCGGCGCATTGACGGAGGCAAACCAGGGAGATTTCTTTGTCCGCCTGAAGCCGTTGCCGCGGCGGCCAATCGATGAAGTCATGAACGAGATCCGGAACAAAGTCGAGCATAACGTGCCCGGAATAAAGATCGAACTGGCCCAGCTCATGGAAGATCTGATCGGCGACCTGACCTCGGTGCCGCAGCCTATCGAGATAAAGCTGTACTCGGACGATCAAAACCAGCTTGCAACCATAAGCAGGAACATTGCAGCTGCTGTCGGGAGGATACCCGGCGTGGTGGATGTACGCAGCGGAATCGTCCTTGCGGGGGACGCCCTGGATATCCAGGTAGACCGCACCAAGGCCGCTTTGGAAGGGGTCGATCCTGACGCGGTTACCCGCATGCTGAACGACTACCTGACCGGCTCGGTTACCACCCAGGTACAGGAAGGGGTCAAGATTGTCGGGGTGCGTGTCTGGATCGCGCCTGATTTGCGCGCCACGGAAAAGGAACTCAAGGCCCTCGTGATGCGCGCGCCCGACGGGCATCTGTTTCCCCTGCGACGCGTGGCAAGCGTAAAAGCGGTAACCGGTCAGCCCGAAATAACCAGCGAAAATCTCAAGACGATGACAGCGGTAACCGGCCGCATCACCGGACGTGATCTCGGCTCGGTAATCCAGGACGTGCGAAAGCTGCTGGCGCGCCCCGGATTAGTGCCGCAAGGCGTTTACTTCGAGCTGGGAGGAATGTACCAGCAGCAGCAAATTGCGTTCCGCGGCCTCATCGCCGTGTTTATTGCGGCCCTGATGCTGGTTTTTCTCCTG
>DAIDTZ010000178.1 GCA_027456925.1 Nitrospirota bacterium | reverse complement strand
GGCAAAGGATCGCTCCGAATGCCATAGCTGGGCTGCGAGTCAGACACATTACGACCCGACCCAACCTGTTAGTGGCCTGCCAGAAGCCCAGTTGAACCAAATGCGAGCAGATTATCGCCGAGCTGAGGATGCCTGCCTCGATGGTCGTGGGTACACCGTGAGGTAGCTGCCATTGATTTAGGAGATAAGCATGGACGATCTATTCACGAAGAAAGTAAGAACTGCGGCAGTCGCTGGATGGTGGACCTTGTTGATCTTCTATTGTATCTTGTTGATTCAATGGCTTGCTTACTTGCTGATCATGACCAAACAGCCGGCAGGAATACTTTGCATCTGGGGCTCCAGCGTTACATGGCCAGAAATTCGTACTATCTGGCTGTGGGCAATGGTTGCATTTAAACTCGGCATTGGAATGATGCTATTCGTCGTCATCTGGCTGACACTATGGGCAAGGCAATTGGCAAAGAAATAGAATTGAAAAAACCATTTGCATGAGGTTCTGACAACAGGAAAAGGAGAAGCGTAATGGGAGACAAAGGCGGCAAGAAAGATAAGGAAAAGACTCAGAAACAGAACACCGATAAACAGAAACAAAAGTCAAAAAATAAACTTGATAAGCAGCCGAAAAGAAAGCCTTGATAGAACAGTAAGAAATGCAAATCATGAAATGGGAAATTACTGATCCCAAAACATATCTTAATCTCATCGGTTTCATTATCCTGTTGGTTGGTTTGGGTAGCGCCGGCTTGATCTATCACACAGCGGAGAATAATTTGAACAACGTTTTAGCACTACAACGATACATAGTACAATAAATGATTGACAAAGAAGCCTGACTCTGTTACTTGTTTATCAAAAACGAGGACAGGAGGTAGGCCATGATACCGGAAGACCGCGTTTGTGATGGCAGCTTTCCCATTCCGAAACTTTTGATCGACAAAGAGGATATTGTTCGTTTCATGGAGGAGTTCAAAGGATTTCACGCCCAGTTTGCCGATTGTTTTTCCCGTGAGGAGCCGCGGGAGAACTTTTATCAGTACATGGCTGGCCAGATGAGCCAACTGGAGAGGAAATCCATCGAGCCCATCGCCCTGAGCATGGAGAGCGCCAAGGTAAGGGCCATGCAACACTTCCTGAGCGAGATCGTCTGGGAAGAGGAACGGATTCTTTCCAGATACCACGGCATGGTGTCCGAGGATCTGGGGGATGCTGAGGGTGTGCTGCTTTTCGACGAATCGGGCTTTGTGAAGAAGGGGAATGATTCCGTAGGAGTTTCCCGGCAGTACTGCGGCAGCGTTGGAAAAGTGGAGAACTGCCAAGTGGGCGTCTATGCGGCCTATGCCTCGCGCCACGGGTACGGTTTTTTGGATAGTCGGCTGTTCATTCCGGAGAAGTGGTTCGGCGAGGGCTACGCCGAGCGCAGAAGGAAGTGCAGGGTTCCCGCTGAGATTTCTTTCAAGACGAAGCCGCAATTGGCGGTGGAGATGCTGGAGAAGATCGTCGGGGAAGGGGTGATTCCTTTCCGATACGTGGTGGCGGATTCGATTTACGGGAGCAGCCCGGAGTTTCTGGAGGCGATGGAAAAGGTTCCTGGGGTGACATACCTTGTTGCGCTTCCTCGTGACACCCTCTGCTGGTTGCAGGACCCGGCGATGCTGGAGAAGTCCTACCGATACGGAGGGGAAAAGAGGACGAAACGCATCCTTGCGGAAGCCGAGAAGAAACCGGTCACCTTTGAAAAGATCGCCAGGGGAACGAACGACTATTTCTGGTATCGCCGGACGGTCTCCGAGGGGACGAAGGGGCCGGTGACCTACGAGTTTATGAAGCGTCGGGTCGTTCTGTGCAAAGACGGACAGCCCTACCGGACGGTTTGGCTGATCGTGCGCAGGACCCTTGGAGAAGGCGCCGCTTATTCCTACTTCATCTCGAACGCCGGCAGATCCACCCGATTGAAAACCTTCGTTTGGCTCTCGGGTGTCCGCTGGGCCATCGAGCAGTGCTTTGAGGAAGCCAAATCGGATCTGGGGATGGATCATTACGAGGTGAGGAAGTTTCCCGGGTGGCGACACCATATGCTGACATGCATGCTGGCTCATTTTTTCCTCTGGCACATGAGAATCCGCTTGGGGGAAAAAAGCACCAGCTATTACGCTGTCGCAGCTTAGGCTGCTCATCAGCGCTGTGCTACCTATGAAAAAGTTCGATGTTCTTGATCTCATTTACCTTGTCTCATGGATACAGATGAAGAACCATCGGGCGTATCTCTCTCATCGAAAACGGAAACTGGCCGCATTGGAGCCGGCACGTAATGTATCGTTGTAGGGCTATATGCCCCCCTGAATGGACGCATCCGATTTTCCAAAACTGAAGGTCATCGCCGCCCATATGGGATTCTGCCGGTGCATGAGCTTGTCAACCTCATAGCGGACAAGGCAACGGCCTTCCCTGCGGACTTCCGCGGCCCGGAAAGGAAGGGATCATGAATCTTTCGAGGTTTTCACTGGAAGGGAAGGTCGCGCTCGTGACCGGCGGGAGCCGGGGCATCGGCCGCGCCAGTGCCCTTGCCCTTGCCGATGCAGGTGCGGCGGTCGTTGTCAGCAGCCGGAAAATCGAGGGGCTCGAGACGGTTGCAGAAGAGATACGCGCGAGGGGCGCGAAGGGAATGGCCGCTGCATTCCACGTTGCCAAAACGGAAGATTCGCAGGCCCTCATCGAAAGAGTCATGAAGGAATTCGGCAGGCTCGATATCCTCCTGAACAACGCGGGGACCAATCCCTACTACGGCCCGCTGATGGACCAGGATGAAAAGACCTGGGATATAAC
>DAIDTZ010000177.1 GCA_027456925.1 Nitrospirota bacterium | reverse complement strand
TTGAAGAACTAACGACCCGATTGACACTCTCAATCACTTCTGATACTATATGTTTTCAATATTCATTTCACACCAATAAGTTGGGAGAAATAAATTATGATCGAAGCAAAAGTGACCCTCGTGAAGGATATGCAATTTACCGGGAAAGCGACATCCGGCCATACACTGTCCATGGATGCGGACGAGGCATCGGGTGGCCACAACACCGGATTCAGGCCGATGGAATTGCTGCTCGTCGGTTTTGGTGGCTGCTCCGGTATGGACGTAATTTCCATACTAAGAAAAAAGCGTCAGCCAGTCTCTGGCCTTGAAATCAACGTAAAAGGGGAAAAGACCGATGACTATCCGAAGGTGTACAGGGAAGTTCACATCGAATACGTGGTAAAAGGCATCGGCGTCGAGAAAGAAGCCGTGGAACGGGCGATCAAACTGTCGCTCGAAAAGTATTGTTCGGTCGGCGCTACGCTGGCTAAAGCAGGGACTATTACGCACAATTACAAAATCGTGGAAGAATAATGTCCGATAGCGTACCTCGCGGCACTGACCGCTCGGGGTAAGCATCGTCGGGTTGCCGTTTCTGAATTCAGCTATTCTTCTTTTTTGCTTTGAATGTTTCCAGCTCCTTCTTCAAAATATCGATCTGCAGCTGCAAATCAATAAAACGGTCAGCAATAGGGTCCGGTATATGAATGTGATCGAGGAGCGCTTCATCAGGCACGCGCTCGTCCTTGATCCGTACGATCCTGCCCGGGATTCCGACCACGGTAGAGTGATCCGGCACATCCTGAAGTACCACCGAATTTGCACCGATCTTAACATAATCACCGATTTTTATGGGACCAAGAACTTTCGCGCCGGCGCCTACGACTACATGGTTGCCGAGCGTTGGATGACGCTTTCCGCGCTGCTTGCCCGTCCCCCCGAGTGTAGTGCCATGGAAAAGAGTTACGTTATCGCCGATTTCCGTGGTCTCGCCAATAACGACTCCCATGCCGTGATCGATAAATAATCCTGAGCCGATGGTCGCTCCGGGATGGATTTCAATACCGGTAATAAACCGCGCAAACTGGGACAGTGCCCGGGGGATGAAGGGAACACGCTTTTTCCACAGCCAGTGCGCGAACCGGTAAAACAGGAGCGAATGAAACCCCGCATAGGTGAGTGCAACTTCGAGCCTGCTCGTTGCAGCAGGATCCATGGAAAGCGCTGCCTGAAAATCTTTTCTAATTTTTCGAACGGTATCGATCATAGTTCAATTTCGGATTGCCGGTTTTGGATGGGAGATTGAACTCAGGATTTGGCTCCGATTTCCAATCTGCAATCTACAATCCAAAATCCGCAATCTGGTCCACCTCACTCCCTGAGCCATCCTGGAGGAATTCCCGCCTTGCGCGCTTCATCCGGGATCACGACCTCTATCTGGTTTCGGGTATTATCGATTTTCTGCTGCACCTGCTTCATCTCCTGCTCAATCCGAGCCGCTTCTACCCGATCTTCCAGATGTCCGCCGGCAACACCTCCCCAACTCCCCAGCAGTTCAGTACGTTTTTGATCGAGATCCCGGTAATGCCCCTCCAGCCGGACAAGGTCCTGCTTGGCCGATTTTATGCGCCCCTGCCAGTATGCCTTCTGCTCAGCTTCTCGCTCCTCTTCGCCGGAATAGCCCGTACTTGGAGAAATTCCCTGTTCCCCCGTTTCGTTTTCTTCGCCTGACGGAGCTTCCACTCGCCGTGCCGAAGAACGGTACCGTTCCGGGACCTTCTCCAGCCGGTCGGTGATATGCACAACGCCCTTATTGTCGGTCCATTCGTAAATCGCGCTTTTCTTCTGCTCCTGGTCCTGTGTCTGTTCCGGATTCTGCACATTCCTCTGGACATCGGTCTGAGCAAAAGCCGCAGGAGTAGTCGCCAAAAAAACAGTCGCAATGAGAATGCCCACGCGCATGGTATTACTCCACTTTTTTGATCGTACAAACCGCATATGCCGCCATGCCTTCACTCCTGCCGGTAAAACCCAACCCTTCTGTTGTCGTCGCCTTCACGTTCACCATGGATCGGTCCGCCTTGACTGCTGCTGCAATGTTCGACACCATGGCCGGTATGTGCGGGGCCATCTTCGGTTTCTCCGCCACGATGGTCGCGTCGATGTTATTCACGCGAAATCCCGCCTCCCCAAGGAGGTGCCGCACTTCTTCGAGCAGGAACAGACTGGATATTCCCTTGTACTTGGGCGCCGTGTCGGGAAAATGCCGGCCGATGTCACCGAGCGCAGCGGCGCCCAACAGCGCGTCGCAAATCGCGTGGAGCAGCACGTCCGCATCCGAATGGCCGAGAAGCCCCTGCTCGAACGGGATGTCCACGCCTCCGATCATGAGCTTGCGGTCCGCGACGAGGCGATGGACGTCATACCCTGTGCCGATTCGCATCGTATCTCCTCTTCAGGATCTCCTCCGCGAGCAGAAGGTCTTCAGGCGTCGTAATCTTAATATTTTCATAACTCCCCATGATCACCCGGACCTTGTTTCCCATCCGTTCCACAAGCGTGGCGTCGTCAGTACCGCGCGTATTCTGTTTGACCGCTTCCGCATACGCCTGTTTAATAATCTTAATCGGAAAGGCCTGCGGCGTTTGAATCGCCCAGAGTCTGCTCCGCTCCAGCGTATGGACCACGACGCTTTTGGCGTTCACTTCTTTGACGGTATCCTTAAGTGGCACGCCGACGGCAACGCACTCGCCTTTTCTCGCACAGTCGACGGCCTCCTTGATCATTTCGTAGGTAACAAAAGGCCGGACCCCGTCATGCACCACCACGACCGCCGTGTCCTTCTCCAGTTTGTGAAGTCCGTTTGCAACCGAATCCTGCCGTTCCTTGCCGCCCACGACAAGGGTCCTGACTTTGGTAATATGAAATCCCTCGATGATGTCCCTGAGGCAACCTTCCATGTCTTCCTGGGAGAGGATGGGAATGATCTCGTCGATCTCCGATGCCCGCTGAAATGCCAGGAGGGTGTGCGCCAGCATGGGCATATCACCGAGCGGAAGGAACTGCTTTGCAACGGTTCTACCCATCCGCTTTCCCACGCCTGCCGCCGGTATGAGTGCCGTCACTTTCGACATATGCGCCTCAAGGAGAATCTCCAAAACTCTAATAACAAATCTTAAACAATATAACTGCTCGGATCACGCGCGCTTCCACGCTGTGGAGCCCCCTCCGGCAGGAGCCGGGGGATGCCAAGGCGCGGGATTGCCGCAGCAAATCATTTCTTATAGCTCTTCACCACGATCTTAAAGCGTTTTGACATCGGCGCTTCCATGTCTATCGCGACGCGGAGTTGGAACTGGTCTTCGCGGTCCTTGGTCACGAGATTAAAAGGGAGCAGGATATGTCCTCCCTCGACGACCGCTTTTCCCAGGTTGACCTTCATGCCGGCGTCCACGGCCTTTTCCAACGCCGCCATTTCCGGCTTAGCCTCGGCCATGGGCGCACCGGGCATCGAGGGTTCGGCAGGGGAAATGTCCTTCATGATATCAGACGGCAGCTCCGGCCTCTTTTCGGCGTTGCCGACAATATCCGTAACGGTGAAGTTATGCCGCTCGGGATATTTTTGCATGTCTTGAAGCACCAGCTTCGAAATGGCAGTAAAGGTTTTCAGTACCCCATCTCCCGTTTTTGCGACCGCCTCATAGGAGGGCACCATGCGCGGATTCAGCACTGCGTTCAGCTCTACGACGGGAAGGATATCCGGCAGGTCCCGTTTATTATACTGGATGACCATGGGAAATTCCGCCAGGTTGACGCCCTGTTCTGCAAAATTGTCACGCAGATTAGTAAGGCTTTCGAGATTTGCATCCACCATGGCGCGCTGGGAGTCAGCCACGAAAATCACGCCGTCCGCGCCCTTCAGCACAAGCTTGCGAGTGGCGTTGTAGAACACCTGCCCCGGCACCGTGTAGAGGTGGAACCGCACCTTGTAATTC
>DAIDTZ010000176.1 GCA_027456925.1 Nitrospirota bacterium | reverse complement strand
GGCGGGATCTCGGTCCCGGTCTTCTGGCTGGGCCTTGCGCTGATGCTCCTGTTCTCCTTTTACCTGCGGTGGCTTCCGCCTGCAGGCATGGGAAATGGCAGCCTCCTCTACATCATTCTCCCGGCTGCGACACTCGGCACCTTTTCCCTGTCCTACATAACGCGCATAACAAGATCGTCCATGCTCGAAACGCTTTCCCAGCCCTACGTTGCGGCTGCCCGCGCAAAAGGTCTTTCGGAAACCGCTGTCGTGCTGAAGCACGCGCTCAAAAACTCGCTCATCCCCATCGTCACGCTCATCGGCCTCGACCTCGGCTCCTACTTGAACGGCGCCGTCCTGACGGAAACCATTTTCGGATGGGACGGACTCGGCCGCTACGCCCTGGACGGCATTATCAAAAGGGATTACCCGGTGATCATGGGCGTCGTGCTTTTCGGCGCCGTGATCTTCGTTGCCATGAACCTGATCGTCGATATTTCCTATCACTTCCTCGACCCCAGAGTTCGGGTGAAAAGTGAAACATAGGCTTTAAAAATCCGGCGTTTTTGAAGCTGCAAAGGGAAGGCGCGCGGACAGCCCGTTGCACGCCGGTGTCAGTTGGCGCCCTTCCGGCAGGAGCCGGAATTGCAAGTCGCGGGATTCAGATAATGAAAAGCTTTTCTATACAAGACCTGACCGAGAACACTCCCGCGCTGATCGCCGCGATCATCCTGGTCCTTCTTGTGTCCATTGCCGTCTTTGGCCCCGCTCTCGTCCATTATGACCCCCTCGCCATGGACCTGGATAGCCTGCGGCAGCCGCCAAGCAGGGTCCATCTGCTCGGCACGGACAGCACGGGCAGGGATATTCTTTCGCGCCTCGTGTACGGCGCGCGGATATCGCTCAGCGTCGGCATTATCGCCTCCCTTCTTTCCCTGTCCATCGGCATCTTTTTCGGATTGATCGCGGGGTACTTCGGCGGCAAAACGGATTCCATTCTTTCCCAGTTTTTCGACATTTTCCTTGCTTTTCCCAGCCTGCTCCTCGCCATCGGCATCAGCGCCATCATGCCGGCGGGCCTTACCTCGGTCATGCTCGCGATCACGCTCGTGGGATGGGCCGGATTTGCCCGCCTCGTTCGCGGCATCACCCTCTCGCTCAAGGAGCAGACCTATGTGGAAGCCTCCCGCGCCCTCGGCGCGCCCCCCGCGAGGATCCTGTACAAGCACATCCTGCCGAACGCCCTCCCGTTGGTCGTTGTAGCGGGCAGCTTGCGCGTCGGCGGGTTCATCCTGCTTGAAGCGGCGCTGTCGTTTCTCGGGCTCGGGGTCCAGCCGCCCACGCCGACCTGGGGATCGATGATCAGCCTGGACCGCGCCTTCATCAACTCCGCCCCCTGGATGGTGATCTTTCCCGGGCTCGCCATCAGCATCACCGTGATCAGCTTCAACCTCCTCGGCGATTTTCTGCGCGACAAGCTCGACCCGAGGTCGCAGGTATAAGGATTTCATGCGGCTTTAAAGCGAGTGAACGTATTTATGCAATTCGTGTGTCGTGCGGCATCCTTATCTTTTCTGAAGGCGCTTTTCCTGTTGGTTGGCCTTGTCCTCGCCCCTGCCAGAAGATCTGCCAGGCTGGAATTTTTTTCGGAGAATAACGAAGGTCCGGGCTTGCCTCAATTACAAAACG
>DAIDTZ010000175.1 GCA_027456925.1 Nitrospirota bacterium | reverse complement strand
ACGCGCCTGATACCGAAACGCGAGGCCGACACGGCCATGGACGCGGCCGAGTGTATCGGGTGCGGGGCTTGTGTTGCCGCGTGCCCGAACGGCTCAGCCATGCTCTTTACCGCGGCAAAGGTATCGCACCTGGCGGCACTTCCCCAGGGCAGGGTCGAGGCCGCGCGCCGGGTCTGTGCCATGACCGAGGAGATGCTCGCACAAGGCTTTGGCAATTGCAGCAATCATTACGAATGCGAAGCCGTGTGCCCCAAGGGGATCAAAGTCAAGTTCATCGCGAAACTGAACCGGGAGTTTATCAAGGCACAGATGACGGGAAGCTGAAAAGAGCATAGCAATATACTCGGTGCAAAATCCTAAAGGGAAAGGGAGGTATCACTATGAAGAAGTTGGTAGCATTACTGCTGGCTGTGATGTTTGTTTTGCCTGCTGTTGCTCTGGCGGGCACCGTGAAGCTCGGTTTCATCAACTCGATCACCGGGCCTGAAGCGCCGATCGGCGAGAACCTGACGAACGGCGTCACGCTTGCCATTGAGGACCTGAAGGCAAAAGGCATCGACGTCGACCTGATCAAAGAGGACGATACCGGCAAGCCGGACAAATCGCTTGCCGCGTTCGAGAAGCTTGCCACACGGGACAACGTGGTCGGCATTGTCGGCCCGTACACGTCGGCCACCGCGAATGCGGACGCGAAACTCGCGGAACGCTACAAGGTACCGTTGATCGTCCCGGCCGCATCCAAAGAGGAGATTACGCGCCAGGGCTTTAAGTGGACGTTCCGGGTCTCGGGGACGACCGGCGACTATGCGGGCGTGCTGCTTGATCTCGCCACAACCCTCGGCAAGCCGAAGACCATGGCGATCCTGAACGAGAACACCGACTTCGGCGTGTCCGGGGCAAAGAGCGCCAAGGAGATCGCCCAGAAAAAAGGCATCAAAGTGGTTTTCGAAGAGGCCTATTCCAAGGGCTCGCCCGACTACCGGTCCACGCTCGCGAAGTTGAAGGCGACGAACCCTGACCTCGTGTTCATGGTTTCCTACGTTGCAGACGCCATCCTGCTGATGCGGCAATCGCGCGAGATCGGGCTCTCGCCCATGGCCTTCCTCGGCGCGGGCGCCGGTTTCTCGGTGGCGCAGTTCGCCAAGGAGAAGGAGATCAGCAACGGCGTTTTTTCCTCGACCCAGTGGACCGAAGAAGCGCCCTGGGCGGGATCCAAGGTTTTGTTTAAACGCTATGTCAAACAATTCGGCAAACCGCCGACGTACCATGCGGCCTGCGCCTACGAGTCGATGATGATCATGGGACAGGCGGCAGCCGCGGCCGGCGGCGACCGGGAAAAGACGCGCGAGGCGCTGACCACCGGGAAATGGAACGGGATTCTCGGCGAGGTGCGGTTCCAGGATTACGATGGCTACCAGAACCAGCGCAAGGCCGTGATGCTCGTGGAACAGGTGCAGAACGGAAAGCACGAGACCGTCTGGCCTCTCAAAGATGCGGTCAAGAAGCCCATCTGGCCCTTCCCGGGCTGGAAAAAGTAAGGCAATTTGACAAGCAGCAAGGGTCACGTGCCAGGGCATTTGACTTCCTTGCTGCTTGTCCCAATTTCTTATATTATATGATCGTCTTTTTTCAGTCTCTCATCAGCGGCATCCTTATCGGCGGGGTCTACGCCCTGATCGGCATCGGCCTGACCATCATCTTCGGCGTCATGCGGGTGATCAATTTTGCCCACGGCGACATCCTGATGATCGGCATGTACCTGACCTATTTTCTTTTCACGCTGTTTCACATCGACCCCTTTGTCTCGATCGTGATAACCATTCCGCTTATGTTCCTGTTCGGCGCGTTTCTTCAGAAGGTCTTCATCAACCGGGCGCTCAATGCCCTGCCCCAGAACCAGATCCTGCTGACCATCGGCATTGGCCTGGTCATGAGCAACACGGTCATGCTTGCCTTCACGTCGGATTACAAGATCCTGACAACGACCTATTCCTCCAGCAGTGTTGAGATCCTGGGGATCTCGGTCTCCGAACCGCTGGCCGTCTCCTTTGCCATCACCGTGGCCATCACCGCCGCATTGTACTGGTTCCTGTACAAGACCGACATGGGCCAGGCGATCCGCGCCACGGCACAGGACCGCGAGGCCGCGCAGCTGATGGGGATCAATGTCAAGCGCATGTCGATCATCGCTTTCGGGATCGGGTCCGCACTGGCCGGCACCGCAGGCGCGCTCATATCGCCCACGTACTACATCTTTCCGCAAGTGGGGAGCGTCTTCACGCTCAAAGCCTTCGTGATAACCGTGCTCGGCGGCATGGGCAGCATTGTGGGCGCGACGCTCGGCGGGGTGCTCATCGGCGTTGCCGAATCAGTTGGCGGCGTATATATCGGGTCCGGGTGGAAGGATGTTATTGTATTCGTCCTGTTCCTGCTGGTGTTATTGTTCAAGCCTTCGGGACTGTTAGGCACGTCGAAGGATTGACAGGAGAAAATGTTTTCTCGCGGAGGCGCGGAGGTCGCGGAGAAAAACGTAAGATAATTATGAAACCCTGCTTGCCCCGTTTGTGCCTGCGTTATCGCACGAACAGGGGGCGGGAGACACCTTGTGATTCCTGCTTTTCCGGTTTTGAAAATATGAATATGAAAACATCGACAGCTGACATACGAGGGATCGCCACACTGCCTTTACTGCTGACAGCGGCTGCCATCATTCTGCTCTTTTTGCTCCCGAAGTTCGTGACGAGCACCTATGCGCTCCACATCATGATCCTCATTTTCATCAGCGTTATCATGGGGTCGGCCTGGAACATCCTGGGCGGCTACACCGGCCAGTACTCTGTCGGCCATGCCGCCTACTTCGGCGTCGGCGCCTACACCACCAAGATCCTGCTTCAATACCGGCACATCGCCCCCTGGTACGGCGTCTGGGCCGGCGTTGCCGCGGCCGTGGCGACCGGCCTGGTCATCGGCTCCATCTGCTTCCGTATCCGCGGCCCCTATTTCGTCCTTGCCTCGATCGCCGTGGCCGAGATCTTCCGCGTCTCCGCCCTGAACCTGCCCGGTCTGACGAACGGCGCCGAAGGCATCCTGATCACCGAGGTCCCTCCGTTCAAGATCGGCAATACGGTCATTACCGACTTCATGTCCAAGGTCCCTTTTTATTACATCGGGCTGGTGATCGCGATCGCGGTCATCCTCGCGACCAGGCTTGTGCAGAATTCAAAGCTCGGTTACTATTTTCAGGCCATTCGGGAGGACCAGGACGCGGCGCACTCTCTCGGCATCAATCTGACCCTGTATAAGAACGCGGCCCTTGCCATCTCGGCCGTCTTTACGTCCCTGGCCGGCAGCCTCTACGGCCTCTATGTCGGCTTCATCGATCCGGGCACGGTGCTGGACCTGGGCCTGTCGGTCCAGATCGTCATGACCTGCATCATCGGCGGCATCGGCACCATCCTGGGCCCGATGATCGGCGCTGTGGTGCTGGTCCCGTTCTCCGAGGCGCTGCGCAGCAATATGATCGCCCAGGCCCTGATCGACTCCGGCCTGGTAAAAGAGGATTCGCCGCTCGGGACCTTTTTAAAGGAACAATTGTCCCATGCCCACGTCCTGATCTACGGCATCCTTCTGGTCGTCGTGATCCTGTTCATGCCCGACGGCATACTCGGGTTCATCAGAAAGCTCTTCGCAAGCAAGCGGAAGGAGACAGCCTGATGGCCCTTCTGGAGATCCGGCGCGTGAGCAAGTTTTTCGGCGGCCTTGCGGCCAATTCCGACATTTCTTTTGAAGTACGGCAGGGGATGATCATGGGACTGATCGGCCCGAACGGCGCCGGCAAGACCACGCTGTTCAACTGCATCACCGGCTATTACCCTCCGTCGCGCGGAGAGGTCGTGTTCAATGACAAGCGCATGAATGGCCTTCACCCCGACGCCGTTTGCAAGCTCGGCATGGCCCGCACCTGGCAAAAGGTCCGGCCGCTCGCCAGGATGAGCGTCGTGGACAATGTCATGGTCGGCGCGCTCTGCAGAACAAACTCGCTGACCAAAGCGCGCGAAATGGCGATGGAGCAGATCAAGGTCGTCCGTCTTGAACAGCGGTTGGATGCCCGCGCAGGCAGCCTGCCCATCGGCGAGCGCAAAAAACTGGAGGTCGCCCGCGTGCTCGCAACGCAGCCGAAGCTTTTGCTCCTGGACGAGGTCATGGGCGGGCTCAATCCGGCCGAGAGCGAGGAGATCATCGAACTGATACTCGATGTCGGAAAGCTGGGCATCACCCAGATGGTCATCGAGCACAACATGCGGGCGATCATGCGCGTCTCCGACAGGATCGTTGTCCTGAATTCCGGCGAAAAACTTGCGGAAGGCAACCCCCGGGAGATCGTTGCGAACAAAGCGGTCATTCAGGCCTATCTCGGAGAAAGCGATGCTTAAGATCGGGAACCTGAACTTCAGCTACGGCGATCTCAAAGTGCTCTGGGACGTGGACCTCGAGGTGCAGGAAGGGGAGATCGTCACGGTCGTGGGCGCGAACGGGGCAGGCAAATCAACGCTGCTCAAAAACATATCGCGGCTCGTAAAACCCGGTTCCGGCAGCATTACCTTCAATAACGTGGATATCACGAAATGCGCGGCCCACGAGGTCGTGGAACAGGGTGTTGTCCAGGTCCCCGAAGGCAGGAAGATCTTTCCCCAAATGACGGTCATCGAGAACCTGCGGATGGGGTCCTTCATTGCCAGCGCGCGAAAGAAACGCGATTTGAACATGGACCGGGTGTTCACCCTGTTCCCGCGTCTCAAGGAGCGGGAAAAGCAGCTTGGCGGCACCATGTCGGGCGGCGAACAGCAGATGCTCGCCATCGCGCGCGGGCTCATGGCGGACCCGAAGCTGCTGCTGCTCGACGAACCGTCCCTCGGTCTTTCGCCGCTCCTGGTGAAGTCCATCTTCGAGATCATCGCCGAGATCAGGAAGCAGGGGGTAACTATCCTGCTGGTAGAGCAGAACGTGTTCCAGTCCCTCAGGATTGCGGACCGCGGTTACGTGCTCGAGACCGGCAGGGTCGTGCTCAAGGACAAAGGTGAAGCGCTGCTGAACAATGAACATGTGAAAAAAGCGTATCTGGGGCTGTGAGTTTGATATAATTCAGGTGTTATTGCGAGGGCAAGGCGACGAAGCACTCTCGCTCCCGAAGAGGAGATTGCCCGCTCTCTTCGGCCGCTCGCAAAGACGGCATGCCAATAGAGCAGACAACACGACCGGAGGTGGCCAATGTACGTGTCCGACTGGATGTCGAAAAAGGTCTTTACCGTGAACGCCGATGACTATCTCTCCGATGCGCTCTCCCTCATGAAGGAAAAAGGCATCAAACATGTCCCCGTGGTCAAGAACGGGAAGCTGAAGGGCATCCTGTCGGACCGGGACATCAAGGAATACAGCCCCTCAAAGGCCACGTCGCTCGATATCTACGAGCTGCACTATCTTCTGGCCAAAACACGGATCAGGGAAATCATGAAGACCAGGGTCATAGCAACGACCGCCGACACTCCCGTGGAAGAAGCGGCAATGATCATGCTGGACAATAACATCGGGTGCCTCCCGGTGGTCGAGGAGGGGGAGGTCGCCGGCATCATCTCCGATAAGGACATCTACCGGGCGCTCGTGGACATTACCGGCGTCAGGCACGGCGGCAACCGGATCTGCGTCACGATCGAGGACCGGGCGGGCTCCATCAAGGAAGTCGCGGACATCATCCGCAAGCACAATTTCCGGCTCCAGGGGATTTTAACGTCCTATGAAGGAGTGAGGGACGGGTACCGGAAGGTGGTGATCAGAACAAAAGGCAAAGGCGATTTTGCAAGCCTCAAAGCCGAGGTTGAAGACGCCTTTCGCACCTGCCAGATCAGGAAAGGATGATCCTACAAACGGCAGTTGGAACCACAGATGAACACGGTTAAGGCCTTAAATCAATAATCCTAAAAACGGCATTTGACACGGATCAAATCTGATAAGAGTCGGATAAGGGCGGATTTTTCTTCAAATAGTAACTCACCCAAGAGGTGATTGCCTTGCTTTCGAATTTATCCGCTTTTATCATGTGTTAATCCGCTTCTTCTGTGTCTAAATGCTTTTTCTATGATAATTTATTTCGAACGGGAGCTTCACCCAATTGGCGTTCCTTGTTTTTGTCTTAGGACTTTGAATCAACGGTGTTTATCCGTGTTAATCCGTGGTTAAATGCTCTTTTTAGGATGATACGCGTGCCCGTTCGGAGCGGCCTGCGGGAACGTACTTCCGATTCATTTCGCCCGTTTTAATTTCACGACCCTGCATGTCTTGAGCCGCGCGATCAACTCTTCGTACTCCAGTGCGTTCAGCACGTCTTTTTTCTCGGCCCATCACCGTCTCGCAAGCGACACGCCGTAGGTCATGTAATCGAACTGGCTCGTCACATGCATGTCCGTGCTGATCACGAGCTGCACGCCGAACTCCTTCGCCATCTTGATGTGCAGATCGTTCAGGTCGAGCCTCATCGGCTGGGC
>DAIDTZ010000174.1 GCA_027456925.1 Nitrospirota bacterium | reverse complement strand
ATTCCTATTGCTGCGCAAAATGGCGGAAAAACCACTGCTTGATCCCTTCCACGGCAAAGAGATAGAAAAACACCAGGCCGGTCAGAATCGCATAAAATGATATTGGCGGCGGAACGAACCCGAAATACCTGCCGAGCGGCGTGAAGGGCAGCGCCACGGCAAGAGACACGGCCGAAAGAGAACAGAGCGTAAGCCACAGATTCGGACGGCTCTTGAAGGGATTACGCCGGGTGCGGATGATGAAAATCACGAGCACCTGCGTTGCCATCGACTCGATGAACCAGCCGGTGTGAAAAAGCTTTTCTCCGGCGTGAAAGACGTGCAGCATAAGGTAAAAGGTCAGGAAATCGAAGATCGAGCTTACCGGCCCCACGGACAGCATGAAGTTGCGGATGAAGTTCATGTTCCAGTGGCGCGGCTGGGTAAGATATTCCTCATCAACACTGTCGAGGGGGATCGGGATCTCCGAAACATCGTAGAGCAGATTGTTCAAAAGGATCTGGACCGGCAGCATGGGAAGGAAGGGGAGGAAGAGCGTGGCCCCGGCCATGCTGAACATGTTGCCGAAGTTGGAGCTCGTGCCCATCATGATGTACTTCATGATGTTGCCGAAGGTGCGCCGGCCTTCCATGACCCCTTCGTGGAGCACGTTCAGGTCCTGCTCCAGCAGGATCATGTCCGCCGCGCTTTTTGCCACGTCCACGGCGCTGTCCACGGAAATGCCGATGTCCGCCGAATGGAGCGAGGGCGCGTCGTTGATCCCGTCGCCCATGTACCCGACGACCCTGCCGCGCTGTTTCAAGGCAAGGATGACGCGGTTCTTCTGAGCGGGGTTGACCCGGCAAAAAAGGTTCACGTTCTCTACGCAGGCCGAGAGCGCGTGGTCATCCATTGCCTGCATTTCCGCGCCAAGCAGGATCCCGGTTACGGGCAGGCCGAGCTTCTCGCAGATATGCCGGGTCACCAGTTCATTGTCGCCGGTCACGACCTTGACCGCAACCCCCGCATGAGCGAGTTTAGCCAGGGCCTCTTGAGCGCTTGCTTTCGGCGGATCGAAAAAAGCGGCGAATCCGGCAAAGACCAGCTCCGTTTCATCGTTCACCACGGCATGATGTTCCGTTTGCGCAACTTTTTTCCAGGCCACGGCGAGGACGCGGAATCCGTCGCGGGCGAATGTCTCGTGGAGCGTCCGGACCCGGGCCAGCGTTGCTTCGTTCATTGATTGAGGGGTCTCCTCTCCCTTTTCCTCGCAGAGGATGCAAAAGCCCAGGATATCATCAGGCGCGCCTTTTACAACAAGGAGCCTGTCCCTGCCGTTATCAATGATCACGGAGACCCTGCGGCGCTCAAAATCAAAGGGAACCTCGTCGATCTTCCTCCAGGCTGTTGTCGCGATCTCCTTGTGTTCGAGAATGGCGTCATCCATCGGGCTCCGTAAGCCCGATTCAAAGAAGCTGTTCAGGTACGCAAGCTCAAGAACGCGGCTGCTGTCCTGGCCGAGAGCGTCCACGTGGCGCTCCAGATGGATGCGGGCCTCGGTGAGCGTGCCGGTCTTGTCCGTACACAGCACGTCCATGCTCCCCAGGTTGTGAATGGATTCGAGCCGTTTTACGATCACCTTTTTCTTTGCCATGCGCATGGCGCCCCGTGCCAGGGTCACGGAAACCACCATGGGCAAAAGTTCAGGCGTGAGCCCGACGGCAAGGGCCACGGCAAAGAGGAAGGATTCGAGCCAGGGCCGGTGGAAATATGCATTGGCCAATACAACAAAGAGGACGAGCAGGATGGTAAACCGCATGATCAGGAACCCGAAGCGCTGGGTGCCCTGTTCAAACGAGGTGGGAGGCGCCTTTGTGGTGAGCGTATCGGAGATCTCGCCCAACGAGGTGTTCGGCCCGGTGCGGCAGATAAGCACCGTGGCGGAGCCGCTCACCACGGACGTGCCCATGAACACGGCGTTTACCGCATCGGCCATGTCCTGCCCCGCGTCAGGCAGCTCACGAAAAAATTTTTCAACGGGATAGGATTCCCCGGTCAGGAGCGCCTGCTTCACAAAGAAATCCTGAGCAACAAGCACCCGTCCATCGCCGGGTATCAGGTCGCCTGCGGAAAGAAGAACCACATCCCCGGGCACCAGCGTTGATGCGGGAATTTCAATGCTCTTCCCGTCGCGCAGCGCCTGAACGCGTATCGCCACTGACCGGCGAAGTTCCTCCGCTGCCTTGCCGGCGCGGTGCTCCTGGATAAAATCCAGGGTCACGCTCATGACCACAATGGAGCTGATGATCAGAAAGCTGGTCACATCGCCGGTAAAGGCGGACACCGCGCTGGCAATGAGCAGGATGATGACCAGGGGGTTTTTGAACCTGGCGAAAAACTGAAGGACCAGCGCGCGCTTTTTCGGCGGCCGCAGCATGTTCGGACCGGCCTGTTTCAGCCGGAGTTCGGCCTCGCTGCCCGTAAGGCCCGCCTCGGTCGTGTTCTGCAGTTTCAGAAGTTCAGGAACGGACTGGCGCCAGAAAGCTGTTTCCTCTTTCGGCGGGGAAGCGGTCATAATTCGTTCCTTTCAGGTATTGAAGAAACCTCGTGCACCGCGTTCGTTGGTGCGTTCTGTTTCTTCCTTCTTAAAATAATCAGAATAGAGCTTAGCTCCGCATTCAGCGCGGAGGCCGCGGCTGAATGCGGCATCAGTATGTTTGCCAATATATTAATCACTTTTGTCCATGCCCCATTTAACCCCTCCGCGACAGGCAATAAGGAGGAAAACAAAGCAGTAGAGAACCGCCAACTCGCCTTTGTTCACCGCCGGGAAGAACGCCGGTCCCATATGGAATTTCCAGTGGAACTGGAAATACGCCACCGCCATCTCGCCGCTGGAGAGGAAAGCCGCCGCGCGGGTTTGATACCCCAGCATGACCGCGAGCCCTGCGACGAGCTCGATGATCCCGCCGAACCAGAGCTGTGAGCCCGGCGGCGGCTGGAAATCGGAAAGTATCCCGAGGATCTTCTGGGAGCCGTGAAACGCGAACATGAATCCCGCCACGATGCGCAGCAAGGCGTAAGCGTGTTCCTCGTACTTTTTGAGCAGTTTCATCAGCATGTCCTCCTTCGTAAGTAATTTCTCCGTTTTTTGACATCCATGAGCACCGGTTCGGCATCCTGTTCGGCAACGACATCGATTCCCGGTTCCTCCGTGATCATTGTGGAAACTTCCCTGTGAGATTTCACCGTCGATCCGGTAAATGCTTTTGGGACCGCGGACCTTGATCATGGAAACCTCCCTGCACGGGCTGGGGCAAAAGAGGCTTTCATAAGAGTATACCTCCTGAAGCAGGGCGATGGGAAGCGCCTGGGCCCAGGCAGGCTTCGCCGGTTGATGAAAGGCGAAAAACAGGATATACTAAACACAATCAGTTCTGCCGTCATTGTAAAACATTTTCAGGAGGGATCTATGCCGAGAGTAGCAGTGCTGCTTGCCGAGGGTTTTGAAGAAGTGGAGGCCATCGCCATCATCGATGTGCTGCGGCGGGCCGGGATCGATACGGTGATTGCGGGCCTGCACAGCGGCCCTGTTTCGAGCGCCCGAAGGGTGAACGTCATTCCCGATACGGTCATCGACACGGTGAAGGCCGATGACTTCGACATGCTCGTGCTGCCGGGCGGCCAGCCCGGTTCGGACAACCTGAACGCGGACCCCCGCGTGCGGGAACTGGTCGGGAGCTTTGCGCAGAAAGGCAAGTTCACCGGGGCCATCTGCGCCGCGCCGATCGTTCTCGCGGGCGCCGGAGTGCTCGAGGGCAAGCGCGCCACCTCGTACCCGACCTACAAGGACAAGCTCGGTGGCGCCCGGTATGAAGAAAAATCCGTCGTGGTCGACGGGAAGGTATTGACCAGCATGGGAGCGGGCACGGCGCTCACCTTCGGCCTGGCCATCGTGGAAAAGCTGATGAGCAGGGAAAAGGCCCAAAAGATCAAAGAATCGATGCTGATCCACTATGAGTGATTTAAAAAAATCAGGGACCGCAGCAAAGCAGTGCGACGACAACTCCCCCTTCGGCAATCCCGGCAAATGAACGAGGTCAGAGGAAACATGGCTGAAGTAAACAACGGCAAGAGTGAACCGCGGAGGGGATCAGGCCTTCTCCGGACAATACCCGACCCTGTCGACATATTGTTAAAGTATTTGAACTCCGGCTTTCGCGGCATAACGGGCAGCCCGTTCAATTTCTCCGGCCCGGTGAGAATGCGCCTGTTCCGGTAACGGCAGGGAGCCCCGGCATCTTTGTTTTGCGCAAAAGAGCGGATACATCCATTTTGACAGGCAGGGACGTTTTCATCTGTCCAGTGTTTCCCGTATCGTCCTCAGAAATTCCAGGGGCGCTATCGGTTTTACCATGAGGGGCAACTCTTCCCCGAAGCTCTTTTTTTTCTCGAAAACGTCCGCGGCGTATCCGCTCATGAAGAGCACTTTGACGTCCGGCCGGGACTTTCTGATTTCGTCATAGGCGTCCTTCCCGTTCATTCTCGGCATGATGACGTCAAAAATAAGCAGCTTGATCTCGCTCCCGTGCACCTGGAATTTTTTCACCGCTTGTTCTCCGTCCGGTACGTCTATGACGTTGTACCCCGCGTCGGTGAGAAGCGTCACCGCGAATAGCCGGACGGCTTCGTCGTCTTCGGCCAGGAGCACGGTTTCCGTGCCCCCGAGAGCGTCAATGGGCCTTGGCGCAGGGACGTCACCGGCAATGGATTGTACCAACGGCAGGTAGATCTCGAATGATGTGCCAATGCCCGGCTCACTGTATACGGTGATGAATCCTTCATGCTGTTTGATGATCCCATACACCGTGGAAAGACCGAGCCCGGTGCCCTTCCCCTGTTCCTTGGTTGTATAGAACGGCTCGAATATCCGGGCCTGCGTCAAACTGTCCATGCCGGCCCCGGTGTCCGCCACGGTGAGCAGCGCATAGGCGCCGCGACTTCCGTACCCGTGGTCGGCGATGAACTCCTGGTCCATATCGACTTGTTCCGTTTTGAGTGTCAGGGTCCCGCCGCCGTTCATGGCGTCCCGGGCGTTCGTAACGAGGTTCATGAGGACCTGTTCGATCTGGCCGGTGTCCGCGAAGATCATGAGCATGCGGCCATCGAGGTCCATCTTCAGTTCGATATCCTCGCCGATAAGCCGTGCCAGGAGCTTGCCGACGCCGGCAATGATCTCGTTGATATTCACGGGACGGCGGTTGATGATCTGCTTCCGGCTGAAGGCGAGGAGGCTGTGGGTGAGATTCGCGGCGCGTTCCGCGGACGACAGTATCTGATCGATGTAGGGGACAACGGCGTCCTCCCGCATAAGCTTCATCTTTGCAAGATGCCCGTAGCCGGTGATGGCGGTAAGGATATTGTTGAAATCGTGGGCCACTCCTCCCGCGAGCAGTCCCACTGCTTCCATTTTATGGGCCTGGCGAAACTGCTCTTCCAGTTTTTTGCGTTCGGTGATGTCGTACGCCGTTCCCAATGACGCGGGCTGCCCGTCGAATTCAATGGTCCCCCAGGTAAAATCCACCCAGCGTTCCTCCCCGGTCTTGGTGACGATCTTGAGTTCGCGCCGGGAGGAGCGTTTTTCCTCCCCATCGGCGGCAACGCCGTTGTCCCGGAGCTCGTGCCGATACTCCGGGTGTATCAAGTCCCGGATGCTTACGTGCAGAAGTTCTTCCCGGGTATAGCCGGTCAGTTCTTCCGTCGTGGAATTGAAGTAGCGCAGCGCTGCCCCCTGATAG
>DAIDTZ010000173.1 GCA_027456925.1 Nitrospirota bacterium | reverse complement strand
CCATTTTCCTGTGAGGAACGAGGCGAGGGCAAGAAAAATAACAAACACCAACCCGAGCGCCGCTGCGGTCCCCACCACGATCAGAACGGGATTTCGTTTCATGCCGGATCAGCTCCGTTCCTTCAGCAATGCGCCGATCGTGGTGTCGGGCTTCTGTTGCTGATCCATGTATTCCTTCAGCGTCGACCGGTCCTGGCCTTTGACATGGGCCTTGATCGAAAGCGCAATCTTGCGGTCGTTCCGGTCGACCTTGATGACCCTGGCGGTCACTTCGGCCCCTTCTTTTATTTCTTCCGCGTCTTTGGGAATCTCCGAGGCGGGGATCAGGCACTCGATCCCCTGTTCGAGGTCCACGAACAGGCCGAAGTCGGCCTTCTTCGTGACCTTCACGGTTTCGTCCTTACCGACTTTGTAGCGCTCCGGAATGGCTTTGTCCCAGGGGTCGGGCGTCAGTTGTTTGAGCCCCAGTGATATCCGCTCCTTGGCGGGATCGATGGAGAGCACCACCACCTTTGTCTGCTGCCCCTTCTTGAGCAGCTCGGACGGATGCTTCACATGCTTCGTCCACGACAGGTCGGAGATGTGAACGAGGCCGTCGATTCCCTCTTCAAGGCCGATGAAGGCGCCGAAGTCGGTGATGGTCTTGACCTTGCCTTCCACCTGGCCCCCGACGGGATAACGCTCGCTGATGGTCTGCCAGGGATTCGGCGCAGTCTGCTTCATGCCGAGCGAGATGCGTCTCGCATTCGGGTCGGCAGCCAGGACCTGGGCTTCGATCATGTCGCCGACGGAGACGACCTTGGATGGGTGCTTGACCTTCTGGATCCAGGACATCTCGGATACGTGCACGAGTCCTTCCACGCCGTGCTCCAGTTCCACGAAAGCGCCGTAATCGGTCAGACTCACGACTTTGCCGCGCACCCTGCTGCCCACGGGGTATTTCTCCGTCACGGACAGCCAGGGGTCCGGTGTCTTCTGCTTCACCCCGAGCGAAACTTTCTGCTTCTCCCGGTCGTACTTGAGGATGACGACGTCGATTCGGTCGCCTACCTTGAAAGCCTCGGAGGGATGATTGATCCTGCCCCAGGATATATCGGTGATGTGCATCAGGCCGTCAATGCCCCCGAGATCGACAAAGGCGCCGTAGTCCGTAATATTCTTGATTACGCCGGAGACCACTTGTCCTTCGGCGAGCTGCGCAAGTGTCGCTTCCTTCTTGAGGTTCTGCTCGTGCTCCATGAGCACCCTGCGGGAAAGCACGATGTTGCCCCGGCCGGAGTTCATCTTGATGATCTTGAGATCCAGGCTCTGGCCGACCATCCGGCCGAGGTTCTGGACGGGCTTCACATCGATCTGGGAACCCGGCAGAAACGCAATCACGCCGCCGATATCGACGCTCAGGCCTCCCTTGATCGTCGCGACCACCTTTCCGTTGACCGGGGTCCCGCTCTGGTATGCGCGGTTCAGATCGTCCCATACCTGGAGCTTCTTGGCCTTTTCCCGGGAAAGCATGATATTGCCGTTCGAGTCTTCAGCTGCTTCGAGCAGCACCTCGATCTCATCTCCCGGCTTCAGGGCTTTCAGTTCCTCTTCCGTGAACTGTTCCACGGGTATAATGCCGTCCGATTTGTAACCGAGGTCCAGCATCACTACACCCGACCGGATCTGCAGCACCCGGGCGCGGACCAGCGTTCCCGCCTTAAACTGCTTCAGCGACTGGCTGTAAAGCTTCTCGAATTCTGTTTCCTGTCCGGCCGTGGCGTTGTTCTCTTCATGATCCATGTCTTCTCGTGTGTCTCCCATGAAACGTACCTACCTCCTAAAAGTAAACTCTGTTAGGGAACAGAATTCTCTAACGGTTTCCGGCCAGCGGCGTTTGATCTCCACGGTATAAGGAACGACCTGCACAGCGAACAGGAGCGCCCGGACTCTCGTCAGCGGACCTTCACCTGCTTTAATTTTTCGATAACGCCTTCCACCAGCCAGTCCGGCGTGGATGCGCCGGCCGTGACCCCTACCTTGGTTGCGCCTTCAAGCCATTCCGGTCGTATCTCGTCGGCCACCTCGATATGATGCGTGGGTTTTCCCTCCCGCCGGCACAGGTCTGCCAACCTGCTGGTATTCGCGCTGTTGCGGCCGCCCACGACCAGCATGACATCAACCTGCCTCGCAAGAACACGGGCCGCTTCCTGGCATTCCTTGGTTGAGCTGCAAATGGTGTTGAAGACCTTTAATTCTCTGGAAATACGCAATAATGTTAGCACAATTTCTGAAAAATTACCATATGATTGCGTGGTTTGCGCAACCACCCCGAGCCGGCCGTGGAGTTTCATGCCGGGGATGTCGTTCGCCGTTTCCACGACAACGGCGCTGTCGCCGGCGTGTCCCAGGATACTCTGCACCTCGGGGTGCTTCTTCTCCCCCACGACAACCACCTGATACCCTTCTTTGTGGAGCACCTCGGCGTGCCGCTGCGCCTTGCCCACAAAGGGGCAGGTGAGATCAATGATGGTGAGCCCCATGTCGCGGGCCTGCTCAAGCACATGCGGAGGCACCCCATGAGACCGGATGATGAGCGTATCGCCTGCGTTCAAGGAACCGAAGTCATCGACGGTTTCTATGCCGGCCTGGCGCAGGCGCTCGACTTCCTGCGGGTTGTGAATAAGCGGCCCGAGGCAATACACCCGCGTCTTGCCCACTGCTTCGAAGACGGTATTGATCGCCCGCTTGACGCCGAAACAGAACCCTGCCTTATCTGCGAGGATTATTTCCATGGTTCGCTACTTCACCTTTTCCACGACCTTCAGCATGAAATCGAGAACGCCTTCGATGGTCATGCCGGTCGTGTCGAGCAAAAGCGCGTCCTCGGCCTTCTTGAGCGGCGCGAGTATGCGGCTGCTGTCCTGTTGGTCGCGGTCCACGATATCCTGCGTGATCCGCGCCAGATCAACGTCCATGCCCTTGGCCTTGAGCTCAAGGTACCGGCGGCGGCCGCGCTCCCCGGCGCTCGCGTCGAGGAAGAACTTGACGTCGGCGTCGGGGAATACTACGGTGCCGATGTCCCTGCCGTCCATCACGACACCGCCGTTGTTCCCAAGTTCCCGCTGCAGCGTGAGCAGCCGGGCCCGCACCGCCGCTGATTTCGACACCGCGGAAGCCATCATCCCCATCTCAGGCGTCCGGATCTCGTTGCTCACGTCCCTGCCGTCCACATAGACCCGGGGATCACTGTTGTCTTTCTTGATCAGGACTTCGGTGCGTTGACACAGGTCCGCGAGTTTTTTCTCATCGGACGGATCAATGCCTTCGTGCCTGGCCTTCCAGCCGATCGCCCGGTACATCGCACCAGTATCTATATATAGGTAGCCGAGTTTCTGCGCCAGGATACGGGCCACCGTGCTTTTGCCTGCCCCCGACGGTCCGTCAAGAGCTATCACTAAACCATTTCGTTTCATTCTTATGCTTAAGGAGCGAAGGAAGGTTCTCCTGACTCCTGACTCCTGACTCCTGACTTACGAATAGGCCGCTTGGCGCAAGATCCGCTCAAAGCCCGGAAACGACGTGTCGATCCATCCGATATCGCGAACCACCGTGTCTCCCGAAGCCGCAAGACCGGCAACAGCCATGGACATGGCGATCCTATGGTCGCCGTTGCTCTCGCACACGGCCCCGTCGAGCACGTCCCTGCCCATGATCTCCATGCCGTCGGGAAACTCCGACACGCTCACTCCCATCTT
>DAIDTZ010000172.1 GCA_027456925.1 Nitrospirota bacterium | reverse complement strand
GTCGCTCCAGCGGCGTCCCGGCATGAGCCTGCCCGTAAATTCGGCGACGATCAGGACCTCGCCGTCTTTCACGACATAGTCCACGTCGCGGTGGAACAACGCGTGGGCTTTCAATCCCTGATGCACGTGGTGTACCAGGTCGACGTTCGAGGGATCATAGAGGTTCCCCGCATTCAACAGGTGCTCGACCTTGATGTTGCCCTCTTCGGTCAGGGCCACGGTCTTGGTTTTCTCTTCGATAGTGTAGTCGGTGTCCTTGTTCAGGCTCGGAATGATGCGGTTGATCTTGTAATACTTGTCCGTCGATTCTTCCGCGGGGCCGGAGATGATGAGCGGGGTCCGGGCCTCGTCGATCAGGATCGAGTCGACTTCGTCCACGATGGCGTAGTTGAGCTCGCGCTGGACATAGTCCTTGAGGTCGAACTTCATGTTGTCGCGCAGATAATCGAAGCCGAACTCGTTGTTCGTTCCGTACGCCACGTCGGACCCGTAGGCGGCCTGCCGTTCCTCGTCCGTAAGGCCGTGGACGATGACGCCGACGGTGAGGCCGAGGAAAGTATACACCTTGCCCATCCACTCCGAGTCGCGCCGCGCGAGATAGTCGTTCACCGTGACAACATGCACGCCCTTGCCCGTGAGGCTGTTCAGGTAGACGGGGAGCGTTGCCACGAGGGTCTTCCCTTCGCCCGTCTTCATCTCGGCGATCTTTCCCTGGTGCAGGACGATTCCGCCGACGAGCTGCGCATCAAAGTGCCGCATCCCGAGGGTCCGCTTCGAAGCTTCCCGAACCACGGCAAAGGCCTCCGGAAGCAGTTCGTCAAGGGTCTCACCCTGCTCGACCCGTTTTTTGAACTCCCCTGTCTTGGACCGCAGGTCCGCGTCCGAGAGGCCCGTGACCCCTTCCTCGAGTGCGTTTATCTGGTCCACCAGCACTTGGACGCGCTTTAGTTCCCGCTCGTTCGCGGTGCCGAATACTTTTTTCAAAATCGTGCCGATCATCTGTCTCTTCTCCGCGTTCAGTAACCTGCGGCAGCCTATGAACGCGGCTGGCCGAGGTGAATAGTTTTCATGAGATTTTTTTATATTATCATTTCTGTTGAGGAATTCAAGAGAATAATCTTTCCGAAGGTCCGCCGGGCCCACCCCTCTTCGCGTCCAGGCGCGTTTTCCGGAGCGCCGCTCTCTTGATCCGTGACAGCACTTCCCGGGAAATAGCGGGTTTCAGTAGGTGATGCGCTCACTATTGCAGCATTATTGATAGCCTGGCAAGAAGCCCCCCAGCGCTGTCATTGCGAGGAGCAGGGCGGCGCGCAATCACATTTTTTCAATCAATTGTGAAGTGCGAGCTTGCTTCGCTGCGCACCTGCACTTGCGCCAGGCACTCGCAATCGGGGGTGCTGTCCCGTAAAGACGGCTTGGTCATCTTTCTTGCTTGACAAAACAGCGTTATAAGTGTAAAAAAATAATCATGAAGAATATTTTTACCGATAAATCAATATTCGAAATGCAGGCGGAGATCTGCAAAACGCTCACCAATCCCAAGCGCATTGAAATCCTGAACACGCTGAAAAACGAAGAAAAGACCGTAACCGAGCTGGTAGTCGCCCTGGGCGCTTCCAAGGCGAATGTATCCCAGCACCTTGCTGTCATGCGACACAAGGGCATCCTGTCAACAAGACGTGAAGGGGTCAATATTTACTACCGCGTATCGAATCCCAAGGTCATTGAAGCATGTTCCCTCATGAAGGAAGTGCTTTATGAACAGCATGCGGGCAAAAAAAAAGCAGTAACGGGAATATTAGACTGACCGGCAACATCCCCCTTGTGGTACTCATTTCATCCCAATAACAACATCAAGTTATCCATCCATTGAGAGCAATCGCATCGTGTCGCGCGAAAAAAAGGAGGGCTTGCGCCCTTTTTCAGTAATTGATCCTGCGTCGTTCTGCTTCGTTGCGCCTATTGAATAGTAAAACTGATCCCGATCATGTTTGCCCCATCGCTCAGTAAAATGAAAGCTTTTCCCGACCGGCTGTTGCAGAAACGTGTCTCGATCATTCTCAGAAGCGTTTGTTATGCAACGACAGGATGAATAATACCGAAATATATAATGCTGCAGACGAGCGCGAAGTGGGTTCAACAAATAGTGAATGATTGTGCGGCAGTCAGCGTCCGGGCCGGCTCCCGCGCTCCCTGCCGGCTCGACTGAACGGCTTAAAATATATCACAGAAAACCGCCGGCTGACGACGAGAATATGGGATGCCAAGTTTACACAGTGGCAAACTTGGATCCTGCCTGTTATCCTGCGGTTCGCGGAGCGTTCCTATGGGACTCATTTGCGATTGTCGCTATTTTGAAGAGGAGACTGCTCTCGTGGCGCAGCTTCGTGATTTTTACTTTGACATTCCCTCGGCATTCAGGTATTTTTTACTATCTTTGCGAGGAGATCGAATATGAAAAAAGAATGGTCTTTGATCTTTGCTGTCGCAATCGTTCTCTATGCCGCAATCCTGCCGAAAATGGTCCTGGCAACGACGCGTGTTGTTGTCACGAACACGAGCCAGTGTCCTGCCGATGCCGTTACGAACGGGACGTGCTACACGAGCCTTGCCGTTGCAATAACCGCTGCCCTGGCGGGCGATGCCATCGAAATCAAGCCCGGCATTTATCACGGAAATTTTACAATAAATCAGAATATCACCCAGATCTCGGGCGATGAGACCGGCCGCACTTTTCTTACGGGCGACGGATCCGGAACGGCGCTGACCATCGGCAACGTACCTGGGACCATCTCTATCAGAAGACTTACGTTTTCCAATGCCCAAACGGGGATACTGGTGCAAAATTCGCCGGCGGTAACAATAACGAATAATGCATTTCAAGTAGGCTCGAACAATACGGCAATTCAATTGGCCAACTCGCCGAACGCAAACATTACCAACAATACCTTTTACCTGGATGCGAACGGCATCATTTCCGATCAAAGTGCGGTAACTATTGTAAATAATATTTTTTCGAACCAGCAGACGACGGCGATAGACCCAAGAATCGCGGTTACGGGTATTTCAAACAATTTGTTTTTTACCTACGGCAGCATCGGACCGGCAATCTCATTCGTTACCACCGACCTTGCTAATTATAAAGGAAATCTGCGGGACCAGGACCCGAAGCTCGTCAATATCACGAGTACGGATCAGACGCTGTGGGATTATCATCTGCAGGCAACCTCTCCCTGCATCGATACGGGAAACTCCTCGGCGGGAAACGACAGTGTGGACAGCTCAGCCCCGGACATGGGCACCTATGGCGGCTCTTTCGCGGACACAATTCCTTTTCAGGTGTCCGGCGTCGTAGTGACCTCGCCGACGACCTCAGTGCTTTCGATCACCTGGAACGCCAACAACGCCTATACCGTCAAGGGCTACCATGTCTACTACGGAAGTGCATCGGGGGTATACAACGGAACGGCTGCCTCCGAAGGGCCCTCGCCGCTCCTGGTGACGGGCGCAACAACAACGACCTTGAGCAACCTTCCCTCAGCCGGTCCGCCGGCAACGCCGACAGGCCTGTCGATATCCCCGTTGAACGAGAGCCTGGCAATCAGTTGGACCGCCGTGCCGGGAGCAACAGGGTACAAAGTGTATTATGCTCCCGCATCTTTGGCGACACCCACTGCTTTTATCGAAGTGGACGGTGCGACAAGCTGCCTGGTGACCAATCTCACGAACAGCCAGTTGTATAATGTCCAAGTCTCTGCTATTTCCCAGGAAACGACGTATATCGCAGTAACGGCCGTTGATAAGGCCGGGCTTTCAGCCGGAGGCAGCACCCCCGGAGTTTCACACGAGAGCGCTTATTCAGCTGAAGTTACGGCCGGGACGGGCACGGTGCAGGAAAGCCCTCTTTCGGCAGTCCTGCAGGAATATCCCGATCCCCTCGTTCCCTATCCGAACCTGCCGACTCGTCAGGGATGCTTCATCGCCACTGCCGCATTCGGCTATTATTCAGAACCGAATGTGCAGGCGCTGCGGGATTTCAGAGACCGGTTTCTCGTCACCAACGGACCAGGCAGAGCTTTTGTCGAGTGGTATTACACTCACGGCCCTGCTGCTGCAGCATGGTTGAACGACCATCCCGGATACAAGCCCGCAGTCCGGGTCGCTCTCCTCCCGGCGGTCGGCATGTCGCTTTTTTTGACAAAGACATCGCTCGCCATGCAAATAGCGACCCTGTTGCTTACCGCGTGCCTGTTCGTGCTCCTCTTCCGGCGGAAACAGCTTCCAAGTCAAGGAGGCTCGCGTTGAAGAAATTTCTTTTCCTTATACTGCTCGTCGTCCTGCCGATCTCCGCGTTTGGCGCAGATCCCTCCGAGGACCGGCCCCACTGGTCTTTTGAAGCAAAGGGCGGTACTTTTGCACCTGCCCTGCCGGAGTGGAAGCAGTACTACGGCAAACGCAGCATGCCGGAATATGCTGTATCACTGGCGTATAAGTTTTTGAGGCAGGTAGAGATCGGCGCCGAAGCCGGCGCGAGCACGGCCGAGGGTTCTGGCTACGAACTCATCCATTCTCAAAATGCGGGACAGCCGGTGTACGGCGGCAATGTCACCTACACCATCTATCCCGTCAATGTTTTCGTTCTTTTTCGCGGCATCGTGAATGAAAATCAATGGATCGTGCCCTATGTGGGCGGCGGCTTCACCAGAATGTATTACGAGGAAAAGATCAAGGGACAGGGGACAACACACGGCAGAACGGACGGGTACAACTACCGGGGTGGGTTGCAGCTCCTGCTCGACGGCATGGACCGTGAGGCGGCGAACAACCTGTACCTGGACTACGGCGTGTATCACACCTACTTCTTCGTCGAGGCTGAAAAAACCCATGCAGTAGAGAAGTCCTCATCAGCGGACCTCGGCGGCACGGCCTATTTGATGGGGCTGTTGTTTGAGTTTTGAGGAAGAAAAGACGCCCCGGAAGGATACGGCAATACTACGGGGTATGAAGTTACGTTCTGATGTTGATTCCGCTCATCAGTGGCATTTTCGTGTCAGGATTTCTCGTCGCTCCATCGACCGGGGGCTCGTTCCCACTGGGACGCGCGATGGCCGCCTGCTCTCATCGCGTACCGCTTCCCTCCATGCCCTGCCCCTGCGGAAACCGTCTTCCCTCTGTGTTACAGCCGCTGCAGCCCGGCCCGGACAGCTGTTCGCTCAGGGCTATCCGCACATCGGCTTTCCCGGAAAGGTCCTTGAGCCACCGGTCCATCGCCCGGCTTGCCGTCCTGGGATCGGCTCCGCGCGGCGCCACCTTTTCCGAGATCAGCCGGCTGATTATGAGGCGTCGTTCCAGAGCTTTTTCATACCCGTTGCCGTACATCGTTTTCATCGCTTGTTGAAAAGCGGCCTCATCAAGACCTGATGCCTCACGCGCCGAAGCGTTTGCAGCGGCCAAATCTTCCTTCGTGATCCGGATCCCCGCTTTACGCGCCTCCTGAAGCGCCAGCCGCTCGGAGATAAGCTCGTTCAAAACCTGGTACCGGAGATGGGCGGAAGCGTCCTTGTTCGTCCCCTGCAAGCGCGCAACTGCAGCATCGAGCTCGGACCGTCTGATTTCCTCCCCGTTCACCACAGCTGCGACTCCGTCCGGCAGGTTGAACTTATAGTTGCCGATAAAAGCGGCGATTGCGATGATCGGCACGAACAACAGCGCGATAAGATAGGCCTTCCGTTGTTTCGAGACAAGTTCCGGCCGTCGTTTCTCGATCAGTTGCCCGCACTGGGAACAGAAAATCGCATCGTCATCGTTTGTTTTTTTGCATTCAGGGCAGTTCATGGAACCTCCGTCATTTGCCGCACTCAATGAAACGGATCGGGGATAGCTATGGTTATTTTGCAATCCTGTTGCCAGAGTTGCAATGTGTGAGAAATCAAAGAGATGATAAGGGAGCGGGGGATCAGGTTGTGGCATTTGATACAACGGGACCATGGAAAAAAGCACAAATAGATAAGGCGCGTACCGACTCCGGGAAGCCGGTACGGACCGGACCAGGCACTCGTGGCGTTTTGATCCTTTTTTGCAGGCGCACTATGCCCTTCGTGCGTTTCTCATGAACAAAAAGTACACCATGGGCCGGCAGCCGGGGACGATGCCGACGCCGAAGACATGGCTGTCCAGGCCGTTGCCAAAGCAACACAGGTCTGTTTGTCAGCGCTTACGTGAAGAAATCCGAATTGTTCCAGAAGGTGCGCCGCAACAACGGCAACAATGAGCGCCAGGACATGGGCGCGATGAAATGTGTATTCTTTTATAGAAAAGGCATTTCTGCAATTCAGGCAGGACCAGCCGCACTGCAGTGCAAGCCCGAAACGGCCCCACGGCGAGGCCCGAGAGAATGACAGGCAATCCCGCCCTTCGGGACTGCCAGCTGCCACCCCGTTACCAGCAGAAGACCTTGTCGAAGGAGAACACGTCGGCCACAAGCTTGTCGTAGGACGCTCCTCCCTTGTACAGTTCGATCGTTTTTACTTCATTGCCCGAGGACTGAAGCGCGATGATTTTCTTCGTGCTTGCATCGGGCGCTTTTTTCAGGATATGCAAAATCTTCACAATCTGCGTTCCTCCATCATCTTAGTAGGGCACCACGACATCATACTCCAGAAGCTTCTTCGCCATCTCTTCCAGGGTGATTGCCGTGTATCCGTTTTCCGGATTGTTGGAATACATCTTTAGTTCGAGTTCGGTGACAAGCTCGAGCGGAGCCGCAATCTCGGCGTTGCTCTTGTCCAGTTTCTTGTCAAGGACAAAGACCTCGATGGTGTCGTCCGCGAGCGTGAGCCCGCCCGCAACGCGGAGCGCCTCAGCCGGCCGGTCTCTTACGATGACCGCTATTTTCTTGGTATCTCCCATTCGTTCTGCTCCCTTGTGATCAAGATTGTGTTAGAACACCAGCACACGGGCGCTGTCGTGCAGCATCCCCGCGTTGGTGTACTGGCTGCCGTACGAAATGCCTGCCGTCTTATCGTGGATGCCCACCCGCTCGCAGCTGTGATCGCAGCAGGAAAACTCTACCCCGTCCACCTTTAACAGCTCGATGAACTTTGGGTCCCTGGTGAAGCGCACCCCTTCATCGGTCATGAAGAGCGTCACTGCTTTCCCCGCCGCACGCGCCGCCTTCACGACGCCTGCGATATGATCCAGGTTTTCGTACTTCGTTACCATTATGCCCAGCATTTCCGTTGCCATGATTTAGTTTCACCTCCTTTCAAGTATGTTTGCCCTATCCTTGCCGATTTACTGGGCTCATTGTACCATCTTTTTTTTATCGCGAACAACTGTTTTATTGCCTTATGCGCTGAAAAGAAAGGCCGGGCGGAAATTCCCGCCCGGCCTTAAGACACCGTAATGACACCGTAATCGATTATGCGTCGAGATCCCGCATCGGCCTGATTAGCAGGAAATAGACCATGGTCCAGTTGCCGAGAATGATGAAGATATTGGCAACCCAGCTCGAGACGGCCAGGGTGGAAACTCCCGTGAGACTGTGACCGATGTTGCAGCCGCCTCCCATCTGCGCGCCGACCCCCATGACAAAACCACCCAGGAGCACCTTGAAGAGCTCATCCGCAGGCGGCACCTTCATCTTCACTTCCTTAAGGAGTTTGCCGCTGATGAATGCGCCAATGGGCACTGCCACGACGTACAGCGAGCTCCAGGAAAAGATCATCCCTAGGATGCTCCGGGATTCGAGCGGGTTGACGGCCCCGGGATCGTTCTGATAATTCCCGAAAAGCACGGCCAGGAAAAACTCCCTGACCGGTCCGGTGAAGGAAAGGCCGCGGGCCTTGCCGCCGTAGTACTCCGAGGCCCAAAATGCCGCCACGGCAACGAGGCCGGCAAGGAACCCGGCCAGGGACCACGAATATCCTTTCTTTGCCTTGACAAAGGGCTTGCCCTTGAATATGAACACAAGGAGCACCGAGCAAATTACTGCAATGAGTATCCACTTATTGATGCCGGTAATATTATACAGGGTCGGGATCGTGTCCTCACCCTTCCAAACAATGCGTTGCGGTGCGATCATCCAATCATAAATCGGTCTCAGGAAGCCGAACTTGGTCATCGCAATGCCGAAGAAGAACCCGAACACGGCGAAGACATACGCCAGGTTCCCTTCTCCCACGCGGTACAGGATGCCGCTCCCGCACCCGCCGGCCAGTACAATGCCCATGCCGAAGATGTACCCCCCTATGATGTTGGACCAGGGCACGAAGGCCTGACTGTAGAGCGTACCGGTGACGAAGACGCCTTGTTCAAAATGGCCCAGCCAGTGCATATCCTCAAGCAAGTTCGCGCCGATCATGGTGACCACGACGGCAAGCAGGTATGCCCGGAACATGGTGTAGTCCTGGAAAAGCACTTCCCGGAACGCGGAATTCACGCAGAACCGGCCGCGCTGCAGAACGAAGCCGAATGCTGCGCCGATGAGTAGGCCGGACACAGCAAATGCCAATGTAGAAACCATTCTTCCCCCCTTTTAGATTTGCTCCCCCTTTGGTTTCTTCTTCACTGTTGCTAAACCCCACCCCTGGAGTTAGGACTTCTTGATGTAGAGCTCCCAGTAGCCTTTGTCGTCGAGCTTCACTGCCTCGAAACCATAGCCCTGTTTTTCAGCATAGCGAGGAATACTGTCCTCAGCCGATGCCGGAGCATCGCAGAGCACTTTGATGGTCTGGCCGCTCGCAAGTTTCTCGAGAGCCTTCTTTGTCAGGAGCAGCGGATAAGGACACACCCTGCCGAGGGTATCCAACGTCTGATCTGGTGTTGCGGTTTTAACTGACATGTTCTTCCTCCTTTAAGGTAGTGCGGATAGTCGGGCCATTCACAAAAAAACGTCCCGTTGACAAAATCGTGATGAGTAATATGTTCCGGTTAGAATGCAAGACCCTCTCAGTCATCCCTTCCTCATGGTTCATTTCGGAACACGATGGAACAAAAGCACGGTGAGTTTTGACAGAACGGATGTAGTAACTTATCAAAAACAAGGTTTTCTGTCAATACTCGTTTTTCGGATTTCATACATTAGCAACAGGTTAACTGTCTATTTAGGATTATTATAGGGTCTGCGAGTCCGCTTATAGGAGAGAAAGAATCGTAAGGCAGATTATTGCCAGCAGCAGGCCGAATCCCGTTGCTGCGGCAACCTTGCGATGCCGAAGTGCAGTTTTTCTGCCGCCATCCAGAAAGGGCGCCAGGAGCAGGGCACTGAACGCAAGACCGGGCAGCAAAACGGCGCCCACGAACGTCCATCGGCCGGGGAAGTACTTGGTAAGCTGATACAGGAAGAGAAAATACCATTCAGGACGGGGGCTGTATTGTGCGGAAAAATCGATTTCCCTGCCCACGGCAGGATGAAACAGGGCGGCGAGCAGCAGGACCACCTCGACGGTAAACAGCGCAACAAGAGCGATCTCAAAGAGGTAGCGGGGGAAGAAAATATTTTCGTCTTTTCTGGCCATTCTTGATAACCTTGATAAATCTTGATGATATCGCAAAAGTAGAATCTACCGCGGAGCCGCTGAGACGCGGAGAAAAGATATTACGAATGACTTGCTCGGAGGAACAGTCCTTCTGTCTTCTGTCTTCTGTCTTCTGTCTCTACATCCCTCCCGATATTCCCAGCCTTCTCAAAATGTGGAAATGTATCCACAAAAAGAAACCTGTAGCGACCGGGAACCACAGCATGTGCATGCTGTAAAATCGGAGGAGCGTCCGGCCCGTCACATCCGGCCCGCCGCGAACAAAAGCTGCCAGGGACGGCCCGATGAACGGCACTGAACCGAGCATGTTGGTGCCTACTACCGTGGCCCAGTACGCCTTCTGGTCCCAGGGCAGAAGATAACCCGTAAATCCGAAAGACATCGTCATGACGAACAGCAGGGCGCCGGCAACCCAGTTCAACTCACGGGGGTTCTTGTAGGAACCGGTGATAAAGACCCGGAGCATGTGAGCAAGAACCATGACCACCATCAGGTTAGCGGCCCAATGGTGCGTGGCCCGGAGCAAGCGGCCGAGCGGCACCACCTGCTGCAGATGTTGGATGCTCCGGTACGCCTCGGCCTCGGAGGGAACATAGTGTACGGAGAGGAGCAGACCCGTAAGCAACTGGACGATAAAGAGGGTGAAGGTGATGCCGCCGAAACAATAAAAATAATTTATCCATCCGGGCACCGGTTTGTCCAGTACCCGGCTGTGCCTGCTGGTAAAGCCCATGCGTTTATTGAGATAGTCGAAAAGTCTCATTAAAAATACTCTGCACTGTGTACTCTGAACTCCGCGCGTTGACTATTCACACCTTGAGCCCCGCCATCACCACGCCCTTTTGGATCTTTATCGGCAGCCTCGTAAGCGGCGCGGGCGGCGGACCCGCGATGTTCTTTCCGGCAAGATCGTATCTGCCGCCGTGGCAGGGGCAAACGAATTCGTTCTTCTCTTTCTGAAAATTAACAAGGCAGCCGAGGTGGGAGCAGACTGCGGAAAACACCGTCGGCCCTTCCGGAGACGAAACGAGATAGACCCTGGTCTTCCGTTCCCTGCCGTTCACGGAAAAAGTCAGTTCCATCTTCTTGACTCCGGAACGCGGCAGATCGTCTTCGGAAATGAGGGGGAAAAAGGCCAGCTCTTTTTTACGCACTTCGCCGGGAGCAAAAAGCCTTATGCCGGGGATTAAGACGCCAAGACCGAGCAGCGCGACGACGCTGTAGAGCGCCTTTTTGATAAATTCCCGGCGGTCTGTTTCCATGAGTGGTTATACTACGACAGGGCAAGCGTGTCAACGACGAAAGAAAGACTTGCGTCGCGGTGGCGCGGGCTCAGTCCTTGACGATTGTCGGCGTGATGAAAATCATGAGCTCCTGTTCGTTCTTGAACGTGTTCTTGTTCTTAAAGAGCCACCCGATGATCGGGATCTTGGACAAAAGCAGCACCCCGGATTCCGACTCGCCTTCGTTCCTGGTAATGATCCCGCCGATTACGATCGTCTCGCCGTCGCTTACGACCACCTCGGTGTTCGCGTCCCGTTTCGTGATCGTGGGAATGCCGTTTACCTCATTCGAAAAATCGGGCTCCGATTTTTCCACTTTGATCGCCATGGCGATCCTGTTGTCGTTCGTGATCGTCGGAATGGCCGACAGGGACAGGCTGACCGAGATAACGGCCAAACCGATGTCAGGCACCCCCCGTGCCTCCGCTCGTGCTGCTTCTGTTAACCCCGGTCGTCCCGCCAGTAAACACCGTGGATCCCTGGTTGTTCGTGCTCGTATACTTTCCGCCCCCACTGTACGCCGAGGTCCCATGCATAGTTGGTCGGCACTTCAACGATTTTCGCCTCGATCAGGAATGACCCCCTGCTTGGAAAGCTGGTCCGCCACGGCCTCCCTGCCCCGCGCCTCCATGGTCCCCGTCTGCAGGACGCCCTCTTTATCCCTTGCTCTATATTTATATTGAGGCATACCTGACCTTCTGGCAGCTTCTTACCTTCAGCCTGTCTACCTGAACAATTGCACCGCTTTACGTTAGCATAAAATCTGCACCAGCACAACAGGGGGAAAATAAAATGTTGACAAAAGAGCGTTTATGCGGTATATTTTTTTTTAACGTACTGGCCTAAACAACAACCCCTATTTCCAAACCCAGCACACTCATATAACTCAGGTAAACAAAAATACGCACCCTATGTACAAGAGGAAGGCACGTCCGTTTCAAACTCACAAGCTGGCAGAGTCGCTAACCATACATCACACAATCCAATAAGCTGAAGGCCCGCCGCCTTTCAAAACTCGACTTTTTTGCGCATTCATGCGTTCAAACGCTTACAGGAGCACTATAAACCACCAACCCACCCCCGTTACAAGGAAGAGACCCCATCTGCCCCTCAAACCCGGGCCAAGGAGTAAATAATGAATTTAGTAGAACTAAAAGGCAAAAGCATCGCCGAACTGACCACCATGGCGGATGAACTGAAGGTCGAAGGCGTCAGCGGTATGCGGAAACAAGAGCTCATTTTCGCCATCCTGCAGGCCCAGACCGAGAAGAACGGCATGATCTTCGGAGAAGGCGTGCTTGAGATCCTGCCCGACGGATTCGGTTTCCTCCGGGCGCCGGATTACAACTATCTGCCGGGCCCGGACGACATCTACGTATCTCCCTCCCAGATACGGCGATTCAGCATCCGCACCGGCGACACGGTTTCCGGACAGATCCGTCCGCCCAAGGAAGGCGAACGCTACTTCGCTTTGCTCAAAGTTGACGCCATCAACTACGAGGACCCTGAGATCTCCCGGTCCAAGATCCTCTTCGACAACCTCACTCCCTACTATCCCGAAAAAAAGATCAAGCTCGAATATTCTCCCACTGATTATACAACGCGAGCCATAGATCTCGTCACCCCCATCGGCATGGGCCAGCGCGGCATGATCGTGGCGCCGCCGCGGACCGGCAAGACCATGCTGCTCCAGTCCATTGCCAAGGCCATCCTGAAAAACCATACCGACATTAAGCTGATCGTGCTCCTGATCGATGAACGGCCCGAAGAGGTCACGGACTGGCAGCGCCAGGTCAAAGCCGAGATCATCAGTTCCACCTTTGACGAGCCGCCGCAACGGCATGTGCAGGTCGCGGACATGGTGAGCGAGCGCGCCAAGCGTCTCGTGGAGCACAAAAAAGACGTGGTGATCCTGCTGGACAGCATCACCCGCCTCGCCCGTGCGCATAACGCCATCATTCCCGCCTCGGGCAAGGTGCTGTCAGGCGGTCTGGACGCGAACGCGCTCCAGCGGCCCAAGCGCTTCTTCGGCGCGGCCCGCAGCATCGAGAACGGCGGCAGTCTCACGATCCTGGCCACCGCGCTGGTCGATACGGGCAGCCGCATGGACGACGTGATCTTCGAGGAATTCAAGGGCACCGGCAACATGGAACTCCACCTGGACCGGAAGCTCGTGGACAAGCGCGTGTTCCCGGCCATCGACATCAACGCCTCGGGGACCCGGAAGGAAGAACTGCTCGTGGAGAAGGAAGACCTGAACCGCATGTGGGTGCTCCGCAAGGTGCTGAACCCGCTGTCCACGGTCGAAAGCATGGAGTTCCTGCTCGAGAAGCTGAAGCAGGCCAAGACCAACAGGGACTTCCTCGACTCCATGAACAAATAATTTTTCTCTTGTATTTTTGCGCAGTTTGGTATATTATCTCGGCCTTAACAAAAATAGCCACAGCTACGAGCTGTGGCTATGGTTTATTTCAGGAGGAACGTACAATGAAGCAAGATATTCATCCCGACTACAAGGTAGCAACGGTTCACTGCGCATGCGGCGAATCGTTCCAGACCCGCTCCACCAAGCCGAGCATAAGGCTCGATATTTGCTCGAACTGCCACCCCTTCTTTACCGGCAAGCAGAAGCTCATCGACACCGAAGGCCGCATCGACAAGTTCAGGAAGAAATACAATAAGGCGTAAACCCGAAGGGGCAAGGGTCAAGCAGCAAGGGGCAAGGGTAAACCATATCCTTGCTACTTGCTGCATGACCCTCTGTGAGGTTCTGAGGTGCCCGAAAACATGAATATCGGCGGGCAGGCCGTGCTCGAGGGCGTGATGATGCGCTCACCGCACGCCTTCACCGTGGCCGTGCGCAAGGGCGGCAAACCCGCTGCCGAGATCGCCGTATTGCGGGAAGCGATCCTTCCGCTGAGCGAGCGGTTCCCGCTGTTCAAGACGAAGATCATCAGGGGCTCGGTGGCCCTGTTCGAAGCCTTGTGGCTCGGCATCCGTGCGCTCAATTTTTCGGCGAATGAAGCGATCGAAAGCAAAGACGGGAAAAAAGAGGAGATCGGCTCCCTTGCCCTGGCGGGAACCATGATCGTAGCGCTGGCCTTCTCGCTCGGCCTTTTCCTGGGGCTGCCGCTCCTGCTCACCAACCTGCTCGGCATGAGATACGACGCAGTCACGAAAAGCAGCGTCCTGTTCAATCTGACGGACGGCGTGCTCCGTGTTGCCCTCTTTCTCGGCTACGTATCCGGCATCTCCTTCATGAAAGACATCCGGCGGGTCTTCGAATACCACGGGGCGGAGCACAAGTCCATCGCGGCCTACGAAGCCGGGGTCGAGCTCACGGTCCCGAATGCGCGGCCCTACTCCCGGATCCATCCGCGGTGCGGCACCAGCTTCCTGATCGCGGTAATAGCGCTTTCCATCCTCGTGTTTTCCCTGATCCCGGGCAGCTGGCCTCTCTGGGCAAAAGGGTTGTCGCGGCTCGTGCTCCTGCCGCTCATCGCCGGACTGGGGTATGAGTTCATCAAGTACAGCGCAACGAAATGCGGGCATCCCGTGATCAAGGCCCTGATGCAGCCGGGGCTCTGGCTTCAGCGACTCACGACCCGGGAGCCATCGGACGATCAGATTGAGGTGGCCCTCCGGTCCCTCAAGGAAGCCATCGCGATGGAACCCCGCTGAAGCGGGGTTTTTTGTTGGAGAAACCTTTCCGCCACAGAGAAGACAACGAGAATTGGCATTGCGAGGAGCAAAGCGACGAAACAATTTCGAAGCTGACCAGATTGCCGCGCTCTCTCCGGCCTCTCGCAAGGACGGCATATTTTTTCTTCGTGTCTCCGTGCCTCAGTGGCAGAATTGATTTTGACTTATGCTAAGAAAATTAGATGCAGTTGCGGAAAAATATGACGAGCTGACGAGGCTCCTGTCCGACCCCGGCGTGGCCGCCGACCACCAGCGGTATCAGAAATATTCCCGGGAGCGGTCGGAGATCGAAGACGTGGTGAGCCACTACCGCGCCTATCAAAGCATGCTTCGGCAGATCACGGAAGCGGAGGAGATCACCCAGGACAAGCAGGCGGACCCGGAACTCCGCGCCATGGCCGAGGCCGAGTTGAAAGACCTCCGGCCGAAAATCGAACAGACGGACCGGGAACTCCGGCTCATGCTCGTGCCCAAGGACCCGCGGGACGACAAGAACGTCTTTCTCGAAATCCGCGCAGGCGCAGGCGTGGACGAGGCAGGCCTGTTCGCCGCAGAGCTTTTCCGCATGTATTCGCGCTACGCCGAAAAGAAGCGTTGGAAGTTGACGCTCCTCGACATGAGCACCACGGGCGTCGGCGGCGCCAAGGAAGTCGTGGCCCAGATCCAGGGCAAGGGCGTTTTCAGCAGGCTCAAGTACGAGAGCGGCGTTCACCGGGTGCAGCGCGTTCCGGCAACGGAGTCCAGCGGACGCATCCACACCTCGACCGTAACGGTGGCGGTCATTCCCGAAGCCGAGGACGTGGATGTCCAGATCGAGCAGAAGGATTTGCGCATCGACACCTATTGCTCTTCAGGCCCCGGCGGCCAGAGCGTGAACACGACCTACTCTGCCGTCCGGATCACGCACATCCCGACCGGCGAGGTCGTTGCCTGCCAGGATGAGCGTTCGCAGCTGAAAAACCGCGAAAAGGCCATGAAGATCCTCAAATCGCGCCTGCTCGAAAAAGAGCGGGAGAAGAGAGAGGCCGAAGAATCGGCGGCGAGGAAGTTGCAGGTAGGCACCGGCGACCGCAGTGAAAAGATCAGGACCTACAACTTTCCCAAGAGCCGGGTGACCGACCACCGCGTCGGTCTTTCGCTCTATAAAATCGATGCGGTCATGGACGGCGATATCGACGAATTTATCGAAGCACTCACGGCGGCGGCCAACGCGGATCGGCTGAAAAACCTGTAATTGTTCTCAGTTTTGAGTTTTGAGTTCGCAGTTTTTGCTGCTGTCTATTAACTTTAAACTCAAAACTAAAAACTGTGATTAACGTGACTCTCTTTGAAACTATAAACACGGCCTCTGAACGTTTTACAGAAGCGGGCATAACCAACAGCCGGCTCGATGCGGAACTCCTTCTCTGTCATACGCTGGGCAAAAACCGCGCCTGGCTGCTGGCTCACATGCAGGAAGCAGTCGATGAACAGCACCGTGCGCTCTTTGAACAGGCTGTGGATCGCCGGGCGCTTCGCGAACCGCTGCAGTACATCCTGGGGAAACAGGAGTTCTGGGGCCTGGACTTCCTGGTCACGCGGGACGTCCTTATCCCGAGGCCTGAAACCGAGCTGATCATCGAGACAGCGCTTACCCTTGTTCCGAACAAGGACGCGCGGCTTACAATCCTCGACCTTTGCACCGGCTCCGGCTGCATTGCCGTCAGCCTGGCAAAAGAACTGGCGTCTGCCCGGTTTTTTGCGTCGGACAAATCGGAAAAGGCCCTCGACGTGGCCCGAGAGAACGCGCGCAGGCACGTTGTCGCTGACCGCGTCCGGTTCCTTGAAGGCGATCTTTTCGGACCGCTGAAGGAACTTGACCTGCGGGCGCGGGTTGATATCATGGTTTCAAACCCTCCCTATGTCCCCTCGGAAGAGTACTCAACACTGCAGCCCGAGGTCAGGGATCACGAACCGCGGATGGCGCTTCTTGCGGGACAGAACGGCACGGAGCTTCACCAGCGGATTATCGACGAAGCGCCGGAATTTCTCAGAAGTGAGGGCGCCCTTATCATGGAGATGGGAATGGGACAGGCCGAAGCGCTTGTGCATATGATGAGGGAACATGGCACATTTGATAAGCCCGATGTTCTGAAGGACCTGGCAGGAATTGAACGGGTCATTGTTGCGAGAAAAAAATAGGCTTACTCACATTTCCTCCCCTTCAGGGGGAGGATCAAGGTGGGGATAGGTCTCAAAAGAGCCGGCAACAAACCCAACCTCACCCCAACCCTCTCCTTGAAGGAGAGTGAGTTTAAGGAAAATTAAAATTCTTTATACGTATTCATCTGTGCGTCTCGCCTCGCGAGACCCGTGGTTATTAAAAATAAAATGAAAACAATTGTCATCAACGGCGGTAAAAAACTCCGCGGCGAAGTCGTTATCAGCGGCGCGAAGAACGCGGCATTGCCGATCCTCGCCGCCGGCCTCTTGTGCGCGGGAAAGCACCGGATATCCAATGTTCCGCGCCTGGCCGATGTAACCACGTTCGGAAGGATCCTCCAGAACATGGGGACCTCGTTTGAGCGGCAGGACCACGACATCCTTATCGATTCCACCGGCCTCAATAATCCCGAGGCGCCCTACGATCTCGTGCGAACCATGCGTGCTTCGGTGCTTGTGCTCGGCCCCCTGGTGGCTCGCATGGGCAAGGCCCGCGTATCGCTCCCGGGCGGATGCGCCATCGGCGCCAGGCCCATCAACCTGCACCTCATGGGTCTCGAAAAGCTCGGAGCGCCCGTCGAGATCGAGCATGGCTACGTCGTGGCGTCTGCCAAAAAGCTTCGCGGCGCCCATATTTATTTCGACACGATTACCGTGACCGGCACGGAAAACATCATGATGGCGGCAACACTCGCTGAAGGCGAGACCACCATCGAGAACGCCGCGCGGGAGCCGGAGATCACCGATCTCGCGAACGCCCTCGTCGGGATGGGAGCGAAAATCGAGGGCGCGGGAACGGACGTTATCAAAATTCAGGGCGTCAAGAGCCTTCAGCCCATGGACTACACCGTCATGCCAGACCGGATCGAAACAGGGACCTTTGTGGTCGCCGCGGCAATCACCAACGGTTCGATCCTCATCCAAAACTGTTTCCCCGGCCATCTCGATGCCGTGCTTGCTAAAGTAAAAGAAGCGGGCGCGGAAGTCGTTATTGGCGACAATACGATCCACGTTATCGGAAAACCGCAGATCAAGCCGGTAAATATCAAGACGCTGGAATACCCGGGCTTTCCCACGGACATGCAGGCGCAGATCATGAGCCTGATGACCCTGGCCAACGGCACGAGCGTGATCAACGAGACCATCTTCGAGAACCGTTTTACGCACGTGGCGGAACTCCGCAGAATGGGGGCCGATATCGAGGCAGAAGGCCGCACGGCGATCGTGAAAGGCGTGCAAAAACTGTCCGCTGCGCCCGTCATGGCAACGGACCTCCGCGCGAGCGCATCGCTTATCCTTGCCGGACTTGCAGCCGAAGGCCAGACCGTCATATCGCGCATCTATCACCTCGACCGCGGGTATGATAACATCGAACAGAAGCTTTCGGCCCTCGGTGCGGATATCAAACGAGTATAATTTAGCCACGGAGACACGGAGGAATCCTAAAATAAAAGATCGGGAATCATGTTTTCTCGGTGTCTCCGCGCCTCAGCGGCAGATTTAAGGGGTTTTATGAAAATCATCGATTCACAGCAGAAAGACATCAGCATTGAACTCAAGCGCATCGTGAACCGGGGCGAGACCGCGACCGAGGAGGTCGCTCTTGCGGTCAAGGAAGTGGTGGAGCGCGTCCGCAAGGAGGGCGATCCCGCAATACTGGAATACACCGAGAAGTTCGACAAGGTGAAGCTTTCTCTCAAGGACCTCAGGGTGTCCTTGGAAGAGCTCAAGGAAGCCTACTCCCGCGTGGAACCGAAGAAGGTGGAAGCTCTCAAACTCGCCGCCCGGAACATCCGCGCTTTCCATGAGAAACAAAAAATGAGCTCCTGGGTCAGCCAGGAGGCGGACGGCGTGATCCTGGGACAGCTTGCAAGGCCGATACGGAGCGCCGGGATCTACGTGCCGGGCGGCAAAGCCTGCTATCCCTCGTCAGTGCTCATGAACGTGATCCCGGCCACGGTGGCGGGCGTGGAACATCTCGTCATGTGTTCACCGGCGCCCGGCGGGAGCCTGAACCCCTATATCCTCGTTGCGGCTGACATCGCGGGGGTGAGCGAGATTTACCGGATCGGCGGAGCGCAGGCCGTGGCGGCCATGGCCTACGGCACGGCGTCGATCCCCAAGGTTGACAAGATCGTAGGTCCTGGCAATATCTACGTGGCCACTGCAAAACGGTATGTCTTCGGCCAGGTGGACATCGACATGATCGCCGGGCCGAGCGAGATCCTGGTCATCGCCGACGACTCGGCAAACCCGGAGTTCGTCGCCTCCGATCTCCTTTCGCCGGCTGAACACGACGAGCTCGCATCAGCCATTCTCGTGACGACCTCGCGCGCGCTTGCCGAGAAGGTGGATGCGGAAGTTGAACGCCAGCTCGCGAACCTGGCGCGGAAAGAGATCGCCCGCAAGGCCATCGACCGCTTCGGCGCAATTGTTATTGTCGGCAGTCTGCTGGATGCTGCGGAAGTCTCGAACTCCATCGCTCCTGAACACCTGGAACTCGCCGTGGAGAAGCCTTTCGAACTGTTGGCGCAGATCAAGAATGCCGGAGCGATTTTTCTGGGGCATTATACGCCCGAGTCGGTGGGCGACTACATCGCGGGCCCGAACCACGTGCTCCCCACGGGAGGGACGGCGCGGTTCTTTTCTCCCCTGTCCACGGACAGCTTCATGAAAAAGTCCAACTTGATCTTCTACACCCGGGAAGGGCTGGACAAGGTCGGAGAGGCCATCATGCAGATCGCGGACGTAGAAGGCCTGGAAGCGCATGGGAACACGATACGCGTAAGGATGACGAAAAAATAATTATACTGCAGAAGTCAGAAGACAGAAGACAGAAGTCAGACGAGAAACAAAATTCGTTCTCCTGACTCCTGGCTCCTGGCTCCTGGCTCCTCGATTACCAAGGAGCATTCTATGCCTACAAAAACAAAGACCAAAGCAACGAAGGCGGGCGCTCAGCCGACGATGCCCAAGCTCAAGCTGGGCCTGCCCAAAGGCAGCCTGCAGGAATCGACTTTCAAGCTTTTCAACAAAGCCGGCTACCGCGTCCAGGTCAGCTCGCGGAGCTATTACCCGACCATTGACGATCAGAACATCGACTGCACGCTGGTCCGGGCGCAGGAGATGGCCCGCTACGTCGACCACGGCATCTTCGACGTGGGGCTTACGGGCAAGGACTGGATCCTCGAGCAGAACGCCGACGTGGTGGAAATCGCCGAGCTTCGGTATGCCAAGGGCGGTCTGAACCCGGTCCGCTGGGTCGTTGCCGTGCCTGAGGACTCTCCGATCAAGTCCGTGAAGGACCTGAAGGGCAAACGCGTCGCCACCGAGCTCGTTGGGTATACGAAACGATACCTCAAATCCAGGGGAGTCGTTGCCGACATCGAATTTTCCTGGGGCGCAACGGAAGTGAAGCCGCCCCGGCTTGCCGATGCGATCGTCGAGTTGACCGAAACCGGCTCCTCGCTCAAGGCGAACAAGCTCCGGATCGTGGAAGTCATGCTCGAATCCACCACCCGCCTGATCGCGAACAAAAAGGCCTGGGCCGATCCGTGGAAACGGAAGAAGATCGAGAACATGGCCATGCTGCTCCAGGGCGCGCTCTCCGCGGAGGAAAAAGTCGGACTGAAGATGAACGCGCCCAAGGCGAATCTCGATGAGATCTGCGGCCTGCTTCCCTCCATGCACGCGCCGACGATATCACACCAGACCGATCCTGCCTGGGTGAGCCTCGAAGTGATCCTGGATGAGAAGCTGGCCCGGGACCTTATCCCCAGACTTAAACGGCGGGGCGCCTCGGGGATCGTAGAGTATCCCTTGAACAAAGTCATTCCCTAAAACGCACGGGCGGCCAATTGGCCGCCTTTTTTTTGTTGCGAACCCTCCGCACTTCTAAGGAATTCCCGCAGTGCATCGCCAAAGCGGCCCGGATCGCTGATCGGCTTCGAGAATGCGAAAAGAAGAGCCTTTCACCTTTCCTTCGATGCGATTTTCCCTTGTACAGGGCCGTCAATTCTTGTATATTGCTGCTGTTATGAAAAAGATTCCTTCTCAATCAAAAGATATCACCGCGCTCATCAGGCCGCAGGTGCGCAAACTTGCGGCGTACCACGTGGACGAAACAAAGGTTCGCATCAAGCTTGATGCAATGGAAAATCCCTTTTCCCTGCCCCCGGCAGTGCGCAGTGAAATTGCTGCTGCTGTAAAAAACTCCCCGATCAACCTCTACCCCGATCCTTCGGCCAAAGAACTGAAGAAGGCGATTGCCTCTCTCTGGAGGATGAAGCCAGAGCGGATGATGCTCGGCAACGGCTCGGACGAACTGATCCAGACGATCATCCTCGCTTTCGGCGGTCCGGTGCTGGTTCCGGCGCCGACCTTTGCCATGTATGATATTACGGCGCGGGCGCTCGCTCAGAAAGTCGTTTCCGTACCGCTCGACGCTGACTTCGATCTCGATGCAGAGCTGATCATCAAAAAGGCGAAGGCGAGCAGGGCGAAGGTGCTCTTCCTTGCCTGTCCGAACAACCCCACGGGAAACCGGTTCTCGGACAAAGCAGTTCGGAAGATCCTGGATAATGTCAATGCAGCAATCGTCATTGACGAAGCTTACTACAGTTTCTCCGGAAAATCCTAGCTGCCTTTGCTGAAAAAGTATCCGAACATGATCATTCTCCGGACGCTTTCGAAGATCGGCTTTGCCGGCCTCCGGGTGGGCGTGCTGACCGCCTCAGAAAGCCTCGTGAATGAGCTCAACAAGATCCGGCTTCCCTACAATATGAACAGTCTGTCCCAGGCCGTTGCCGTGAGTGCGCTTAAGCACCGTGATGTTCTCAATCGCCAGATTTCCCTGTTGATTTCAGAGCGAAAAAAGCTCTATAATGTTTTTTCAAAGCTGCGCGGCGTTACGGTCTATCCCTCGGAAACCAATTTCATCCTGATAAGGACCGAAGCGGACGCATCGATCATCCATAGGAAACTCAAACAGGCTGGCATCCTGATCAAGAATGTAAACAAGCCCGGACCGCTCAAAAACTGCCTGCGGGTGACCATCGGCGCGCCGGAAGAGAATAAGGAATTCCTGATGACGTTGAGCAGGATATTGGCAACGCAGTGAAAACGATGCAGGATTCAGGATACAGAACATGTATCTTGGATCGTGCATCCTGTATCTTGCATCTTTTAAAGGGGACCTATGCCTCGCAAAGCAACGATCGAACGCAAGACCAAAGAGACGGACATCAAAATAGCGTTAAACCTCGACGGTATTGGCCAGTATAGCATCAAAACGTCGGTGCCGTTCATGGACCACATGTTCTCCCACATTGCCAAGCACGGCTTTTTTGACCTGACGATCAGGGCAAAGGTAGATACTGAGATCGACGATCATCACACGGTGGAAGACCTGGGCATTGCCTTCGGACAGGCGCTCAAGAAAGCGCTGGGCGACAGTAAGGGGATCCGCCGCTACGGAGAAGCAACGGTGCCCATGGACGAGACGCTTGCGCAGGTGGTCATGGACCTTTCCGGCAGGCCGTACCTCGTGTATCAACTGGATTTGCCGAAGAAGTACAAACTCAAGGACTTCGACCCCGGACTTGTTGAGGATTTCTTCCGCTCCGTATCCAACCACGCAGGCATGAACCTCCACATCCGCCTCCTCTACGGCCGCGACGTCCACCACATGCTCGAAGGCATTTTCAAGGCCTTCGGCCGCGCCCTGGACCAGGCCACAAGCGTTGATCCCCGGATCAAGGGCGTGCTCTCGACCAAGGGAAAGATATAAACAAGGAGAAATAACAGGCTAAGAGTAGCAAGTAGCAAGGTTTAATTCCTCCCCTTGCTGCTTGCCCCTTGCCACTTGACTCTCTCCACCCGCTCTTTTCCCAGCCTGCGCGACGGAGTCTTTATATGATAGCGATTATTGATTACGGAATGGGCAATTTACGGAGCGTGCAGAAGGGCTTCGAACGCATGGGCCACGAGGCCGTGGTCACGGGCGATGCAAAAACGATCTTGAGCGCATCGAAAGTGGTCCTGCCCGGCGTGGGCGCATTCCCGGACTGCATGCGGAACCTCCGTGAGTACGGGCTTGTCGACGTTGTGCAGGCGAGCATCAATTCGGGCAAGCCGTTCTTAGGCATCTGCCTGGGGCTCCAGCTGCTGTTCACCGAAAGCGAGGAATTCGGGATCTCGAAGGGCCTCGACATCATCAAGGGCCGCGTGGTCCGCTTTAAAGGACCTGCATTCGAAAATCGACAGTCTCCAATCGACAATCTGAAGGTCCCCCACATGGGGTGGAACTCCATCTCAATCAAGCGGCGTGCTCCGGCGCTCCAGGATGTTCCGGACCACAGTAACTTTTACTTTGTTCATTCATTCCATGTTGTACCCGAAGACAAGAGCGTCATCGCCACAACAACCAACTATGGCTTCGACTTCGTATCGAGCATCTGGAAGGACAACATCTTTGCGGCCCAGTTTCACCCGGAGAAGAGCCAAGCCCTGGGCCTGTCGATCTTGAAGCGGTTTGGAGAACAGAAAGGGTAGGGGCAAGGGGCCTGGGTCAAGGGTCAAGTAGCAAGGGGCAAGGGACGTCAAAAGCCTTTGCCTCCCCTTGCCCCTTGCTACTGAGTTTTTTTTATGATAATCATTCCTGCAATCGATTTAAAAG
>DAIDTZ010000171.1 GCA_027456925.1 Nitrospirota bacterium | reverse complement strand
TTTCGGCGGGATATCATGAACGTGAACGGAGGCGCAATCGCCATCGGCCATCCCGTGGGTTCGTCGGGTCTCAGGATCGTGCTCACCGTGCTGAAAGAGATGGAACGGCGCGGCCTCTCGACCGGCCTTGCCACACTCTGCATCGGCGGCGGCCAGGGCGGCGCGATGATCGTGGAACGAAGATAGTTCATTGAGTAACAATGAAATCAATTCTACTCAAAAAGCAGGGCTATTTCGCGCAAAGTTCGCAAAGGACGCAAAAAAAATCGTCAAGACATGGTCTTAATTTAAAAGACTTGGCCTTCCTTTGCGGGCTTAGCGCCTTTGCGAGAGGCGATCTTTCGTTCCTTTGTGTTGATTCCGGCTTGTCCTGTTGAAAGGAATTTAATTTATGCCATCCTTCACCTATGAAATAAATAAAGAAGGCATCGCAATCCTCACTTTCGACCTGCCCGGCGAAAAGATCAACAAACTGACCTCGCCGGTCATGGACGAGCTGGACAAGGTGCTCGACGAACTCGCGTTAAAGAAAGAGCTCAAGGCGCTCGTATTCAGAAGCGGCAAGGACGGCAGTTTCATCGTCGGAGCTGATATCGCTGAAATACGGAGCATTACAGACGAGACGATTGGTGAACGCCTCGCCCGCCGGGGCCAGGCCGTGCTGAACAAACTGGAAGCCCTGCCCTTTCCCACGGTGGCGGCCATCCACGGCCCCTGCATGGGTGGCGGGTTGGAGCTTGCCTTGGCCTGCCCGTACCGCGTGATCAGCAATGATCAGAAAACAGCCCTGGCACTCCCCGAGGTCAAGCTCGGCATCATGCCCGGCTTCGGCGGGACGCAACGGCTCCCGCGCCTCGTCGGTTTAACGAACGCCCTCGACATGATCCTGACAGGCAAGTCCGTGTATGCGAAAAAAGCAAGAAAGATCGGCCTTGCCGATGAAGTCGCCTTCAAAGAAATTCTGCTCCAGCGGGCCCTGGTCATGACAAAGCAGGCGGTAAAAAAACCGAGACCGATTCATGTGCGGGCAAAAAAACCGCGCCTCATCAACCTGATCGAAAACAGCCGGTTCGCGAGACCGCTCATCTTCCGGATAGCTGAAAAGAACGTGGTGAAAGAAACGCGCGGCAATTATCCGGCCCCGCTCGCCGCGCTCGACTCGATCCAATTCGGGCTTTCCCACGACAGGGAAGCCGGCTACTATCATGAAGCGCAGTTCCTGGGCAGGCTTGCGCCGACGGAGACTTCGAAGAACCTCATTTCCGTCTTCTATCTGAACGAACTGCTCAAGAAAGACCTTCATCCGTCTCCGGTGAAGATTGCTTACGCCGGAGTGCTCGGCGCCGGCGTCATGGGCGGCGGCATTGCGCAGCTCTTTGCCGAAAAAGGCATCCGGGTCAGAATGAAAGATATTAATACCAAGGCAATCGCAGCAGGGCTCAAAGAGGCCTGGGACATCTTCAGCAAACGACGGGAAAAAGGCATCCTGACCCCGATCCAGGCCCGGGACGGCTTCGACCGGATTACGGGCACAACGGACTATTCGGGATTCGGAACAGCGGAAATCGCAGTAGAAGCGGTCGTTGAAAGCATGGACATCAAAAAAGCCGTGCTCCGCGATTTCGAACCTGCAGCAAAGGAAAATTTCCTCTTTGCTTCAAACACGTCCTCGCTCTCGATCACCGAAATGGCGAGTGCGTCGAAGCACCAGGACCGCGTCGTCGGCATGCATTTCTTCAATCCCGTTGAAAAGATGCCCCTCGTCGATGTGGTCCGCGGCAAAAAAACATCGGATGAGACCCTGTCCGCAATCACAACGCTTGCTCGGAAGCTCGGCAAACTCCCGGTTGTGGTGAACGACGGCCCCGGTTTTCTGGTGAACCGCATCCTGATGCCCTATTTGAATGAGGCGGCCGTCATGCTGGAGCAGGGGCGTACGATCGAGGAACTCGATCATGCCCTTCTTCAATTCGGCATGCCCATGGGCGCCTTTATTTTGCTCGACGAGATCGGCATCGACGTGGCCCACAAGGTCGCCGACATCCTGTACCAGGGCCTGGGCGAACGGGTGAAGCCGTCCCCGATGCTTGAAGCATTATATAAGGAAGGTTACTACGGCAGGAAGAACGGCAAGGGCTTTTACCAATACGAGGGAAGAAAACGGGGCAAGCCCGATGTTTCCGTCTCTCGCATGATACCGGCAGCAGGGAACAAAGTAACGTTCGCTCCTGCAGAGATCGTGGAACGTTCCGTGCTGCTCATGATAAAAGAAGCAACGCTCTGTTTGGAAGAGAAGATCATCGACAGGCCGGACCTGCTCGACGCCGCGCTCATCTTCGGCATCGGGTTCCCTCCTTTCCGCGGAGGACTCCTGAGGTATGCGGACAAACTGGGAGCGAAAACCGTCGTCGAGAAACTCGAAGGGTATGCAAAAAAGTACGGCGACCGGTTTACCCCTTCGAAATCCCTGATCGAGATGGCGCAAGGCGAAAAAAAGTTTTATTCCTGACCCCGACAACCGAAATAAAAATCTTCGACAGGATAACAGGATAAAGTCCGATAAAAAAGAGGGTCATCCTGAGAATCCTGTCGATCCTGTTATCCTGTCAAAAAGGTTTGATTCGAGGGTTCACGCCTTCGATATCTTGACCTTCCAGAGCAACGGCCCCTGCTCAAGATACTCCCAGCCGAACTGTCCTTCCCGTTCATGAAGAAAGCTGTAGTAAAGCGGCTTGGGGTCGTGATCATTGGTCAGGATAAAAGCATCGCCTTTTGCCAGCTCATCGAACATCTTAAAGATCAACGGGTGCCTTTCTCTCGGAGCGATTGTTGTAACGTCCAGCTCTTTCATGTGATGCCCTCCTTGTTGTCAGAAACCGTGTTGTTAAAATTCTTTTGCCACAGAGATCACCGAGGACACAGAGGAGAGAGATTTGCTTTTGTTCCTCTAACAGGCTGTTGAAAAACGCCGGCTACGTCATTGCGAGGAGCGTTCTTCGCGACTCGGCAATCTCGAACTTATTAATTTATTTAACCGCGAGATTGCTTCGCTTCGCTCGCAAAGACGGCTAAAAGACTTTTTCAACAGCCTGCTGAGCTCTCTGTGCGCTCTGTGGCTAACTGTTGTATTAAGATAATCGAAACCAATCAGGCGTGCTATGATGTGGGTCATAATCAGGCAGCAAAGATGCCGCTTGACAGTGAACGAACGTTCACCTATAATGGGGGCCATGGTACAGAAGACGGCGGAAGACAAACTGAAGTCCCGGGTCAGGGACATTGCGAAGTTCTACAGGGATGCAGGCAGGATGCCGAGTTTTTCGGAGATCGGAGAAATCATTGGTCTGCAATCGAAGAACGCAGTTTCCAAACTCGTGGACAGGCTCGTAGACCTCAAGGTCCTTGAAAAGGACGAAAAAGGCAGGCTGCTCCCCGCTTCCCTTGCCTCGCCGCTCAGGCTTTTGGGCACGGTTGAAGCGGGGTTCCCGAGCCCTGCCGAGGAAGAGCTCGTCGATACCCTGTCCCTCGACGAGCTCCTGATCCAGAACCGGGAAGCCACCTTCCTGCTCAAAGTTTCGGGAGACTCCATGTCCGGTGCGGGAATCCTGCCCGGCGACATGGTGATCGTGGACAAGGGCCAGACAGCCAAGAGCGGCGACATCGTGATCGCCCAGGTGGACGGTCAGTGGACCATGAAGTATCTGCGGAAGCGCGGGGGCACCGTCCTGCTTTTGCCGGCGAACTCCAAGTACAAGCCCATCAAGCCGGAGAACGAGCTCACGATCGCGGGAGTGGTAACGGCGGTGGTGAGGAAGTATAAATAACGCATGACGGCTAAGACACAGTTCAGGACCTGTTTTTCGCGCAAAGCCGCAAAAACGCAAAGAAAGGCTGGCTTATATGGACGAAAACCAAATATCGAAGATTATTCTAGATTGCTGTTACAAAATTCACACATTGATCGTTCGCAAAATATATCCATCGGAAACTGAAATAGCAGACAAGACATGCGGCATATCGTTTATAGTAGCAATGGCCATAGTTGCAACTATCAGTTGTCGCAATCCATTTTTTGTAATTGCGATCATTTTTGCGCCCATCTTTTCCCTGCCGGCAATTCTTCCTTTCTCCCACTTTTGGTCGAAGTTCTTTGGACCCAGCCTAAAATCGAATTGACAACTCCTTACTTTATATTTACAATGTAATTATGAAGCTGCTTCGTTTCGAGTGGGATCCTGACAAGAATACCGAAAGCAAACGGAAGCATGGCGTATCATTCGAGGAAGCACAGGCAGTTTTTCTTGACGAAAATGCCTTGATGATCCATGACCCCGACCACTCTGACGAAGAAGATCGTTTTATTCTTCTTGGACTAAGCGCCAAAATTCGTTTATTGGCAGTATGCCACTGTTACAGAAAAAGCGATGAAGTTATCAGGATCATAACCGCGCGGAAAGCAACCCGTAACGAGCAGAAACGTTATTGGGAAAGGTGAGGAATATGAGAAAAGAATATGACTTTTCAAAAGCAGTGAAAAATCCCTACGCGAGCAGACTCAAACGTCAAGTAACGCTCAGGATGGATGAGGGTACTATCAGCTATTTTAAGAAACTGGCGCAGGAAATCGGTGTACCGTATCAGACTCTCATCAATCTCTATCTGAGAGATTGCGCCGCGTCTCATAAAAAATTGGCGCTGCACTGGAAAACAGCATAACCTTCCAACCTGTCGTTCGAGTCCCGCGCTCTGCGGCGCGGGGCTCAACTCGTCGTTAACTTACTATGGAACTTATAACGCTCGGATTTGATCAGTGGTTCGAAGACAAAAGAGCGGAAGCGCTGAGACCGGACTGCACCGTGGCTCGCGTGACTGCGGTCTATAAGGACAGCTACCTCGTAAGAAATAATAAGAGCGAAGTTCTTGCTGAATTAGCAGGAAGTTTTCTTTACTCCGCTGAGTCGAGCATGGATCTTCCTTCGGTAGGTGATTGGGCGCTTGTCCAGCTTCACAACGATGATACCTTTGCCATCATCCATGGTCTTCTCCCGCGCAAATCTTTTTTACGGAGAAAAACCCCTGGTAAAAAAATCGACTACCAGATGATCGCGGTCAACATAGATTCCGCCTTGATCGTGCAAGCCTGTGATTTCGATTTCAATCTGCGCAGGCTGGAGCGCTACCTGGTGATGGTAAACGAAGGGCACATTGAACCAATACTCCTCCTGACAAAAAGCGATCTCGTCAGCCCCGAGAAGCTGGAACAAAGAATTTCCGAGGTGCGTCAAGCCAACATAACATGCAAAGTCCTCGCGCTCAGCAACGTAACCGGCTTCGGAGTGGACCAGGTGCGTCGATTACTGGAACCGGGCAAAACGTATTGCCTGGTCGGGTCTTCCGGAGTAGGCAAAACAACGCTCTTGAACCATATTATAGGCCGCGATGTATTTGAGACGAACGCGGTCCGTGCAAGCGACGGGAAGGGCAAGCACACGACAGCGCAGCGCCAGCTGATCGTCCTCGATCAAGGGGCAATGCTGATCGACACCCCCGGGATGCGGGAGCTGGGGAATATCGGCGTCAGCTCGGGCCTTGAGGAAAGCTTTGCCGATATTTGGGGCCTTTCAAAAAAATGCCGTTTTGCCAATTGCACTCATACCCAGGAAGCCGGTTGCGCACTCCTCAAGGCAATGGAAAACGGCACGTTGCAAGCCGATCGGTATCAGAGTTTTTTGAAGCTGATGAAGGAATCTGAATACAACGAGCTGTCCTACGTTGAAAAACGCAGAAAGGACAGAAAATTCGGGCAGTTCGTCAAAACCGCGATGAAACAGCATAAAAAAAATGACCAGTAGTCCAACCAGTGGGCCGTGGCCGACGAGCAAAAGACGCGCGTCTCACCCACTCGTCATCTTCTGGATCATAAAAATTCTTGCCACCACCCTCGGTGAAACTGGCGGCGATGCCGTATCCATGTCGATGAAGCTCGGCTATCTCGTCGGCACCGGAACATTTGCGGCGATATTCATTGCATAGACTGCGAGAAAACCATGACAAAGACGGTGTTGATTACGGGCACTTCCTCAGGCATCGGCAGGGCCGTTGCCAACCATTTCGCAAACCAAGGCTGGAACGTCATTGCGACGATGCGCACTCCCGGTGACGGCCAGGGTTTTTTTGACAAGCCCAACATCTACGTCGCGCGCCTTGACGTGCAAAACCAGGATACCATCAAGGAAGCAGTGGACCGGGGCCTTGAGCGCTTTGGCCATATCGATGTCCTGGTCAACAATGCCGGGTACGGCCAGTATGGGATCTTCGAGGCCATCCCACGCGAGAAGATTATGGAGCAGTTCCAGGTCAACGTCTTCGGCTTGATGGATGTCATCCGGGCCGTATTGCCCTCGATGCGCAAGGCGCGGCAGGGCGTCATAATCAATCTGAGCTCCGGCGCCGGGATATTCACCCTTCCGATGATCTCTCTCTATTGCGCCAGCAAGTTCGCCGTCGAGGGATTCTCCGAGGCTTTATCGTACGAGTTGGGCGCCCTGGGCATTACGGTGAAAATAATCGAACCGCACGGCGGTGTGAGCGACACGAACTTCAATGCGCGCTCGGCTGCAGACATTGCGAGGGCCGGCCTTGGGGACTACGACGCGTTCATCAAGCGGAGTTCAGAGGCCTTTGCCAAAATGTCCGCGGCCCGATCGATCGACGCGGATGATGTTGCAAAAGCCATTTATGACGCTGCAACCGATGGCACGGACCGGCTGCGATATCTGGTTGGCAACGATACGCGCGGCTTTATCAAGGCCCGGGCGGAGATGGCTGATCAGGATTACGTGGCGTTCATGCGCGCTCATTTTACGGGTTGAACGAGTGCCCCTTTCGCTCGTGCAAACGAAAACTCGCATTTCTCGCCGTTTTTGAAAAAATTATGAACAATCAATTTATCTCCCTCTCCTCCTGGCCCCGGGCAATCATGCATATCGATGCCGACGCGTTTTTTGCGTCCTGCGAGCAGGCGATCCATCCCGAGCTCAAGGGCAGGCCGGTGATCACGGGCAAGGAGCGCGGCATTGTCGCGGCAGCTTCCTATGAGGCAAAGGCCAAAGGCATTTCGCGCGGGGTGCGGTTGTCCGATGTAAAGAAGATCTGTCCCGATGCCGTGATCTTGCCATCTGACTATGAAACGTACAGCCTGTTCTCGGTGCGCATGTTCGAGATCCTCCGGCGCTTTTCCCCCGATGTTGAGGAGTATTCCATTGACGAGGCTTTTGTGGACCTCACGGGCCTCCGGCGCAGCTTTCACGGTTCTTATGAATCGATTGCCGAGAAGATGCGCAGGACCATCGCAACCGAGCGCGGCATCACCGTGTCCGCGGGCGTAAGCCTTTCCAAGGTCCTGGCAAAGATCGGATCAAAGCACAACAAGCCGGACGGGCTCACCATGATACCGGGCAGGGAGGTCCACGTGTACCTGGCAAAACTCCCCATTGAAAAGGTCTGGGGCATCGGGCCGAACACGGCGGCTTTCCTGAACAAGCACGGCATCACGCCGGCCCTGGACTTCGCGAGAAGAGACGAGCAGTTCGTCACACGGTATCTTTCGAAGCCCTATTGCGAAGTGTGGCATGAGCTGAACGGCAGGAGCGTGTATCCCGTTGTCACGGAAACGAAGAGCGCCTACCAGTCCATCAGCAAGGCCAAGACCTTCACCCCTCCCTCGCAGGACAAGACCTTCGTGTTTGCGCAGGTTTCGAAGAACCTCGAAAGCGCCTGCATCAAGGCGCGGCGCTACAAACTCGCCGCAACGAGGCTCGTCGTCTTTTTGCGGACCCAGGACTTCACGGGCAGCGGCGTGGAAATCAAACTGACCCGCCCGACCGCCTATCCTGTCGAGCTTTTCGGGCCGTTGCGGGAGAGCTTTGAGCAGCTCCACGAGCCCCGGAGGCTCTATCGCCAGACCGGCGTCGTGCTTGCCGGGCTTGTACCCGAAGCGGAAGTCCAGTATACGCTTTTTGACGATACGACGAAGATCGAAAAGATGGCGAAGATCTACGAGTGCGTGGATGAGCTGTCGAAAAAGTTCGGCAAGCATGCAGTCCAGCATGCGGCAAGCCTGCCCACGAAACTGCAGGCCCAGCACGAGGGAGAACGCGGCGATGTGCCGCAGAGAAAGGAGCATTTGTTCAAGGGCGAAAACAAGCGGCAGCGGCTGGGGCTGCCGATGCTGAATATCAAGGTGTGATCTGCGGATGACAACGGTGCCTGGAAAAGAGACGGGCGACGGATGGAAAAACCCTCCGTTCACCCTTCGACAAGCTCAGTGCCAAGGTTGGGAGTATTGCAATGGTTGACTTTTATCCGTTCGTGGTGAGCCCGTCGAACCACTCAAAACGCTTTGCAAACCCCGCAGAACGCTCGCACAGGTACAGCGCAAACCACCACGCAACATGCAACAAACGCCCAGCCGGGTTTGCTGCAAAGCCTACGCCCGGTAGCCCGTGCCCGCGATATATTCTTGCAGCTCTTCGATCGTCGATTCCTGTTCAGAGATGATCGTATGGACCACGTCGCCGATGCTCACGACACCCATGAGCGTCCCATGGTCCAGGACCGGCAAATGACGGATGTGCTTGTCCGTCATCAACACCATGCAATCGCGCAAGGTCGTATCGGAAGCCACCGAGATCGGCGGGCTGCTCATTAACTCCCGCACAGGGGTATTCTTCGACGACTTTCCTTTGAGGATCACTTTCCGGGCATAATCCCGTTCCGAAAACACGCCGATGAGCCTGCCGTTGTCCACCACAAGCAGCGCCCCGATGTTCTTGTCCGCCATAAGCTCGAGCGCATCATAAGCTGTCGCCTCGGGACCAATGGCGAGAAACCCCTGTCCTTTTGTTCGCAGCACCTGCTTTACAGTGATTGAAGTATACATATGCACCTCCTTGTACAATAGGGTTAATCCCGCGACTTGCAATCCCCCGGCTCCTGCCGAAGGGGGCTCCACTAAAAAAGGCCGCGCTCACCCAAGGTTTTCATCCTTCGGCAGCTCGGCCTCCTTCCCCCCGGAAAGACCCGCCGCTTTTGCTCGCCCCTTTTGCGAAGGGTCAGGCTTTGTCGGGATCTCTGCGTACTGTTGATCAATCTATAACACCCGGCTATGACGCTGTCAAATTCTATTTCTGAACACCAGGTTATCTCAAGCTGCTTGTTTAGGCCGAACCAAAGGGAGATATGAAAGGAGGGATGGCCGGTGTGTAAAAACTACACGAGATTGCTTCGCCTGCGTCAGCCTATAGGTGCACAAAGGAGATGAAAGCTTTTTCCATTAAATTCAAACGTGCCCAAATCCCTCATGCCCAGCCGCAGATGGGCGTTGAGCGATCGTGGATTTCGGTCCGATATGAAGAGAACGCAGTGCCCGTATCTCGGCCCGGCAATTTCCTTTATCGTCTTGTAGAGGCCCTGTAGAACTCCTGTGCCGCGAAACGACCGGCCAATGCAAACAGGGCCGTACACGAAGGTATTCGCCTCCGTCATGCCCCGCTCCCGGATCGTGCTGTTCGAAAACTGCCGGACCACGGCATTCAGGATCGGGAATTGCCTGCTGTACCCGCAGGAAGCGCCGCACAGATATCCAACGAGTTCCCCGTCACTCAGTGCTACGGCAATGCCGGCATCGTTGTTTATTTCCTCGAACTGTTCTTCCGTATATTCAATGGACAAAAAGCCGTCGAGGGCCTCAGCCGCGCTCAAATTGTCGATAAAGTTGGCGCCTTGCAGCTTTACCATGCCTTCGTAATCGGAAGGACAGGCTCTCCGGTATGCAACATATCTGGAATTCATAATAGGGTTGTAGAACGAATGCAGGTTTACTATACTGCTGACCGGGCAGCCAGTCAACAGTGAGAATACCGACCGTCCGGCTCTTGCTGAAAGAATATTTCAGACTTGTTTACAGCCAAGGAACAAGATATCATTCGGGGCGCATAAACGGGAGAGCGATCGGAAAAAGAGAGGGATATCCGCAATGAAGACCGAACGTGAAGAGACGTGCCCGGACTGCAACCTGCCAACCAGGTAACATGTAAAAAGGGGGCAAACCCTCAGGTACAATGATGGTATGCGAACCACATTACACCTGGAAGGAGGACCCCTTATGAACTACGTTGGGATAGACTACCATAAAACGTACAGTGTTGTCACGGCAGTTGATGAAAAGGGTCAAGTGATCCAAACCTCTCGCTTAGATAATAGATCTGAGCCATTTCAAGCATTCTTCAGCAGCCTGGATGGCCCGAGCGAGGCTGTTCTCGAAGCAACTCGGACCTGGGGCGTACTGTACGATCTGCTTGAAGAGATCGATGGTGTAGAATCTGTTACCCTGGCTCACTCGCTGAAGGTCCGCGCTATAGCTGAGGCCAAGATAAAAACAGACACAATCGACTCGCACACATTAGCCCAACTTCTTCGCGTTGATCTGATCCCCGCGGCTTATATTCCCTGGAAAGAAACTCGCGCCTTCAAAGAAATGATCCGACAGCGTATTTTTCTGGTCAGAATGCGAACCCGGTTGAAGAACCGCATTCACGTTCTTTTAGACCGTCGTCATGTTCCACCGCCGCCTGTTACCGACCTGTTCGGTAAAGGAGGTACTGCATATCTGAAAAAACTGAACCTGTCAGGCGTTGACGGAGAAATTCTGAGAGAGAATCTCGAACTTCTTAAAGCGTTCGACACGCTGATCACAGAAGCGGAACGAGAAATAAAACACCTCATGGGGAACGATCCGCGGGTGACGTTGCTTCGGTCCATTCCTGGGCTCGGGCCGATTCTGGCTGTTGTTATCGCTTTGGAAATTGATAGCATCACCCGTTTCAGCGCTGCTCCGAAGCTTGCGGCATATGCGGGCCTCGTTCCTTCGACCTACGCGTCTGGCGGCAAAGTGTTCCATGGCCATCTTCTACATATGAGCAACAAGTGGCTTCGATGGGCTTTCGT
>DAIDTZ010000170.1 GCA_027456925.1 Nitrospirota bacterium | reverse complement strand
CGGCATCACCATCTCGACGCCTTCGGCAAGCGTTACGACGCCCGTCACGTCCGTGGTCCGGAAGTAGAACTGGGGACGGTAACCCTTGAAGAACGGCGTGTGCCGGCCGCCTTCTTCCTTCGTCAGGATGTACGCTTCGGCCTTGAACTTGGTGTGCGGGGTGATGCTGCCCGGCTTGGCCAGTACCATGCCGCGCTCCACATCTTCTTTCTTGACGCCGCGGAGCAGCACGCCGACGTTGTCGCCGGCCTCTCCCTGGTCCAGAAGTTTCCGGAACATTTCTACGCCCGTAACAACCGTTTTCTGGGTGGGCTTGATTCCTACGATCTCGATTTCGTCTCCAACCTTCACAATACCGCGTTCGATCCTGCCCGTCACCACCGTACCGCGGCCGGCAATCGAGAACACGTCTTCGAGCGGCATGAGATATGGCTTGTCGATGTCGCGCTTCGGCTGGGGAATATAGCTGTCCACAGCGGCCATGAGTTCCAAAATGCTCTTGAACTCTGGTGCGTTGATGTCCTTGCTCTCGCTCTGGAGCGCTTTTAACGCGCTGCCCTTGATGATCGGGGTCTTGTCCCCGGGGAACTGGTACTTGGACAGGAGCTCGCGAATCTCGAGCTCGACCAGTTCGATCAGCTCGGGATCGTCCACCATGTCTACCTTGTTCATGTAGACGACGATGTACGGAACGCCGACCTGGCGGGCCAGGAGGATGTGCTCGCGGGTCTGCGGCATGGGGCCGTCGGCAGCGGACACCACCAGGATCGCGCCGTCCATCTGGGCCGCGCCGGTGATCATGTTCTTCACGTAGTCCGCATGGCCCGGGCAATCGACGTGGGCATAGTGGCGGTTCTCTGTCTGATATTCCACATGCGCCGTGGCAATCGTGATGCCGCGCTCCCGTTCTTCCGGGGCCTTGTCGATATTATCGTACGACACGAAGCTCGCAAAGTTCTTGAGCGACAGCACTTTCGTGATTGCCGCCGTTAAGGTCGTCTTGCCGTGGTCCACGTGGCCGATCGTGCCCACGTTTACATGCGGTTTTGTTCTTTCAAATTTTGCCTTTGCCATGGTGTTCGCCTCCTCTGAGGAAGTGTAAAATCAAATATAATTAATAACTCAATTATTTTTTAACTGCTTCGCCTTTTACTTTGGCAATAATCTGCTCTGATATGTTTTTCGGCACTTCTTCGTAGTGAGCGAACTGCATCGTGTAAGTCGCCCGTCCCTGGGTCTTGGATCTTATGTCAGTTGCATAACCGAACATTTCCGAGAGCGGCACCTGCGCCGTGATAACCCTGCCCGCGCCTCTCATATTCATCCCCTGCACACGCCCGCGACGCGAACTGAGGTCGCCGATGATGTCTCCCATATATTCCTCGGCACATACAACCTCAACTGCCATGATCGGTTCGAGGAGTGCCGGGTTGGCCTTTGCCGCGCCTTCCTTGAATCCCATGGAGCCGGCGATCTTGAATGCCATTTCCGAGGAATCAACATCATGATAGGAACCATCTATAAGCGTAATCTTTATATCGACAACGGGATATCCGGCGAGCACGCCATTCTGCATGGCTTCCTCGATGCCCTTCTGCGTCGGAGCAACATATTCCTTGGGCACCGAGCCGCCAACAGTCTTGTTAACGAACTCAAACCCTTTGCCCGGCTCCTGCGGTTCGAGCTCAAGAACCACGTGACCGTACTGACCACGACCGCCGGACTGACGGATGAATTTGCCTTCCGCGGTAACTTTCTTTTTGATCGTTTCACGATACGCAACCTGAGGCTTACCGACGTTTGCGTCAACCTTAAACTCGCGCAATAACCGATCTACGATGATCTCCAGATGCAATTCACCCATACCCTGAATAATCGTCTGACCCGTCTCCGTGTCAGTATGCACGCGGAACGACGGATCTTCCTGCATGAGCTTCTGAAGCGAGAAGCCGAGCTTCTCCTGGTCTGCTTTGGTTTTCGGTTCAATGGCAACGGAGATCACCGGCTCCGGAAAGATCATGGCTTCCAGAATAACGGGTTTATTCTCATCACAGATCGTATGTCCCGTAAGTGTACTCTTGAGGCCCACCGCAGCGCAAATATCGCCTGCATATATCTGCTCAATCTCTTCGCGCTTATTAGCATGCATTTTGAGCAGCCTGCCGACACGCTCCCTTGTTCCCTTGGTGGAATTATAGACATATGATCCGGAAGTCAGCGTCCCGGAATAGACCCGGACAAAGGTGAGCTGACCAACAAAAGGATCGGTCATGATTTTAAATGCAATGCCTGCAAAGGGCTCGCTGTCGGAAGCAGTACGAATCACTTCCTCTCCCTTGGGGCCAATGCCTTTGACCGCAGGAATATCCAGCGGAGATGGAAGATAATCAACAACTGCATCAAGAAGAAGCTGCACACCCTTGTTCTTGAATGCCGATCCGCAAATCACCGGGAAAATAGACATGGCAATCGTGCCTTTACGGATCGCTGTCATGATCTCCGCTTCCGTCGGCGTCTCGCCGTTCAAAAATTTTTCCATGACGGTGTCATCAGCGTCGGCGATCTTTTCGATCATCTTTTCGCGGTACTCTTTTGCCTTGGGAAGGAGATCCGCCGGAATGTCTTCAACGACATATTTCGCGCCAAGAGTTTCATCATCAAAAAGAACGGCCTTCATCTTCACCAGATCGATACAGCCGCGGAATTTGTCCTCTGCCCCGACGGGGAGTTGGATCGGCACTGCGTTCGCACCGAGCCGGTCGATCATGCTCTGCACGCTCATATAGAAGTCCGCACCAATACGATCCATCTTGTTCATGAACGCGATGCGCGGAACTTTATACTTGTCTGCCTGACGCCACACCGTCTCTGATTGGGGTTCTACACCGCTGACCGAGTCGAAGGCAGCCACTGCGCCATCGAGTACGCGGAGCGAGCGCTCCACTTCGATGGTGAAATCGACGTGGCCGGGAGTATCAATGATATTGATGCGCTTATCGCGCCAGAAACAGGTTGTCGCTGCAGACGTAATCGTGATGCCGCGCTCCTGCTCCTGCACCATCCAGTCCATGACTGCCGTGCCGTCGTGCACTTCGCCGATCTTATAAGAAACGCCGGTATAATAGAGAATGCGCTCCGTCGTCGTCGTTTTCCCGGCGTCGATGTGAGCCATAATACCGATGTTACGTGTATTTTCCAGTGAGTACTGCCTAGCCAAAACTTCCTCCGCTTCTAACTATATAAATCTTACCAGCGATAATGAGCAAACGCCTTATTAGCATCCGCCATGCGATGTACGTCCTCTTTTTTCTTCACGGCTGCACCGGTGTTGTTCGACGCATCGAGAATTTCACCGGCAAGTTTGTCCACCATGGATTTTTCCGGCCGCTGCGAAGCGTAGAGCCTGAGCCAACGGTATGCGAGCGACATCCTGCGCGGCTGCTTGACTTCGATCGGCACCTGATATGAGGCACCGCCGACCCTGCGCGACTTCACCTCGAGTGTCGGCTTCAGATTGTCTATCGCTTTCTTGAAAATGGCGATCGGATCTCCATTCGTCTTCTGCTGGATGCGATCGAGCGCTTTATAGCAAATCGCCTCGGCCGTGCTCTTCTTGCCCTTGCGCATGAGCACGTTCACAAATTTCGCCAGCATCTGGCTATGATATTTCGGATCAGGTAATGATTCTCTTTTTACAACGATGCTTTTTCTCGGCATAGTGTGATGTTCCTTCTCTTACGCATTTGGCGCTCTTGTGTGCGCCGGTTCGTCCTCAGACTGCTACTTGGGCCGTTTCGCTCCGTACTTGGATCGACCCTGCTTACGATTCGCGACGCCGACCGTATCCAGTGTGCCCCGCACAATGTGGTAGCGCACGCCGGGAAGATCCTTGACCCTGCCGCCGCGGATGAGCACGATGGAGTGCTCCTGAAGGTTATGCCCCACGCCAGGAATGTAGGTGGTGACTTCCATCCCGTTCGTAAGCCTTACCCTAGCCACTTTTCGGAGAGCCGAGTTCGGCTTTTTCGGTGTTGTGGTGTACACCCTGATGCAGACTCCCCTTTTTTGGGGGCAACTCTTGAGCGCAGGGCTCTTGGTCTTGCTTACCGCGAGGGTCCTGCCTTTTCTTACTAATTGGCTAATTGTCGGCACGAAATTTACTCCTTAAAAAACACAGATATAGCAAATTTTCAGAAACGTTGAGTCAAAACCTGGTGATTATATCGGTAGAATCGTCTATTGTCAAGGCTTTTTTTTGTTCCCTTGATTTAAAACCAAACAGCCATCAGAGAACTGCCGGCACCTGTACATCAGACTATTCCCCGGCTCCCCCCGCAGCTTCCTGAGACGACTCCTCGTCCACCACAACATAGGTGTTCCGATACTCTGTCATACCAGTGCCCGCGGGAATCAACCTTCCCATAATCACGTTCTCTTTCAACCCCACAAGATCGTCTACCGCCCCGGTAATAGCCGCTTCCGTAAGCACACGGGTAGTTTCCTGGAACGAAGCCGCCGAGATAAAGCTGTCCGTGGTGAGCGACGCTTTCGTGATCCCGAGGAGAATGGGTCGCGCCGTCGCAGGTACGCCCCCCTTGGCGATTACTGCCTCGTTTTCCCGGGCAAAGTTAAAGCGATCCACCTGTTCGCCGATGAGGAACGGCGCATCTCCCGCTTCTTCGATCCTGACCTTGCGGAGCATCTGCCTGACAATAACCTCGATGTGCTTGTCGTTGATGGAGACGCCTTGGAGACGGTAAACCTGCTGCACTTCGTCCACGAGATACTTCTGCAGCTCGCGGGGTCCGAGCACACTTAGGATGTCATGGGGGTCGACTGGGCCGTCCATGAGCGGTTCGCCTGCGGTCACCCAGTCTCCCTCATGCACGTTCACGTGTTTGCCTTTGGGGATCAGGTACTCTTTCTCATTGCCCATCCCGTCCTTGACCAGGATGCGACGCATGCCCTTTACAAAACCGCCGAACTCCACGGTACCGTCAATTTCGCTGATGATCGCCTGCTCCTTCGGTTTCCTCGCTTCGAACAGCTCGGCCACTCTCGGAAGACCGCCGGTAATGTCCTTGGTCTTCGTAGTCTCGCGCGGGATCTTGACCAGAATATCGCCGGGGAAGATCTCCTGACCCTTTTCCACGAGAATATGCGCCCCTGCGGGCAGGAGGTACCGTGCGACCACATTCGATCCGGGCAGCCTGGCTGTTTTGCCGTGCTGGTCCTTGATCGAGATGCGGGGACGGAGGTTCTGGTTAGGATAGTCGATGATCACCTTGCGCGACAAGCCGGTAACTTCGTCCACTTCTTCCCGCATGGTCACGCCTTCGATAATGTCTCCGAATGCGATCTTGCCGCCGATTTCGGTAAGAATCGGCAGGGAATACGGGTCCCACTCCACGAGCTTCTGGCCGACCTCGACTTTATGGCCATCCTGAATCTTGATGCGTGCGCCGTAGATAACGGCATACTTTTCTTTCTCACGGCCCGTTTCATCGTAGATGGCGATATTGCCATTGCGGGACATGGCCACATAATCGCCCTCTTTATTCTTGACCGTATTCAGGTTGAGGTATTTCATGATGCCCGAGTTTTTGGCCTCGAGCACCGTTTGCTCGACCACCTTGCTCGCCGTACCACCGATGTGGAATGTACGCATCGTGAGCTGAGTTCCCGGCTCACCGATGGACTGGGCCGCGACAATGCCGATGGCCTCGCCGATGTCCACCAGTTTACCACGACCGAGGTCTCTGCCGTAGCACATCTTGCACACGCCGCGCAACGACTGGCAGGTGAGCACCGAGCGAATCTTGATCCGGTCGATGCCCGCCTCGTCGATCCGCTTCACCAGGTCTTCGTTGATTTCTCTGCGCGTACCAATGATCACTTCCTTCGTGATCGGGTCCTTGATATCCTCGGCTGCAACACGGCCGAGGATACGTTCAGACAACGGCTCGATGATCTCGCCGCCCTCGACGAGCGACCCGACGATGATGCCGTCCGTGGTCCCGCAGTCGTCCTGGGTAATAATCACATCCTGCGACACGTCGACGAGACGCCTCGTCAGGTATCCCGAGTTGGCCGTCTTGAGCGCCGTGTCCGCGAGACCTTTCCGGGCGCCGTGGGTCGAGATGAAGTACTGCAGCACGGTAAGACCTTCACGGAAGTTCGCCGTGATCGGCGTTTCAATGATTTCACCCGATGGCTTGGCCATGAGTCCGCGCATGCCGGCGAGCTGCCTGATCTGCTGCGTGCTGCCGCGCGCGCCCGAATCAGCCATCATGAAGATGTTGTTGAATGAACGGGCTTCCTGGAGTTCAGATTTTTTGGCCACCCCGATCTCAACGGCCTCCATGCCGAGTTCCGCCATCATTTCGTCGGCAATTTTTTCCGTCACGTTCGCCCAGATGTCGATTTCCTTGTTGTAGCGCTCACCGTTCGTAATGAGACCTTCTGTGTACTGGTGATGAATCTCCATCACTTCTTTCTGCGCCTGTTCAATGAATTTCGGCTTCTTGCTCGGGATGTGCATATCGGCAATGCAGATGGAAATCCCGGAGCGGGTAGCGAACCGGAAGCCCATTTCCTTGAGATCATCGATCAGAACAACAGTACGCCGGAGACCGAGTTTCCGGAAGCATTCATCGATCAGCTTGGCAAGTTCTTTCTTGGTCATTTCCTTGTTTACAGAGGAGAAGGAAATGCCCTCGGGAAGGACCTCACTGAAAAGTACGCGGCCGATCGTGGTTTCCTCAATCTTGCCGTTGATGCGGACCCGGACGCGGGCATGAATGTCCGCCACGCCCTGGTCATAGGCAATGCGCGCCTCGTCCCGGCTGGAGAAGATTTTGCCCTCACCCAGCGCACTGGAACGTGACTTGGTAAGGTAGTAGCAACCAAGCACGATGTCCTGGGAAGGAACAGTGATCGGCCGCCCGTTCGCAGGGGAAAGAACGTTGTTGATCGAAAGCATGAGGACCCGTGCTTCGAGCTGGGCCTCGACAGAGAGCGGGATATGAACCGCCATCTGGTCGCCGTCAAAGTCCGCGTTGAACGCCGCGCACACGAGGGGATGGAGTCTGATGGCCTTCCCTTCGACGAGGACAGGGTCGAATGCCTGGATGCCGAGCCTGTGGAGCGTCGGGGCGCGGTTCAGCAGCACGGGATGCTCCTGGATCACTTCTTCGAGCACGTCCCACACTTCGGGGCGTTCGCGCTCGATCATTTTTTTCGCGCTCTTAATGGTCGTTGCATAGCCCTTTTCTTCGAGCTTATTGAAGATGAATGGTTTGAACAACTCAAGAGCCATCTTCTTCGGAAGACCACACTGGTGGAGCTTCAGGTCAGGGCCAACTACGATCACGGAGCGTCCAGAGTAGTCAACGCGTTTCCCAAGCAGGTTCTGGCGGAACCGTCCTTGCTTTCCTTTCAGCATGTCCGAAAGCGACTTCAGCGGCCTCTTGTTCGGACCGCGAAGAACCCTGCCTCTGCGGCCATTGTCAAAGAGGGCGTCCACTGCTTCCTGCAGCATTCTTTTTTCGTTCCGGATGATAACGGACGGAGCTTTCAGTTCTTCGAGTCTCCGCAAGCGGTTGTTCCGGTTGATGACCCGGCGATAGAGGTCGTTCAAGTCCGACGTCGCAAACCGTCCGCCTTCCAGCGGCACAAGCGGCCGGAGCTCCGGCGGAATCACGGGGATCACGTCCAGGATCATCCATTCGGGCTTATTGCCGGATTTGCGGAATGCCTCGATAACTTTAAGCCGCTTGGTCAGCTTCTTCTTCGTGGCCATCGAGGTGGCTGTTTCTATTTTCTTCCGGATCTCTTCAGATTCCGTTTCCAGGTCAATGGCCTTCAGCATCTCCCGGATCGCCTCGGCGCCCATATCCGCCTTGAAAGCGGTCGAACCATACTCGGTTTGCGCCTTTCGGAATTTTTCCTCGGTAAGAAGCTCTTTCTGCTTGAGCGGCGTATCACCGGGATCGATCACGACGTACCCTTCAAAGTAAAGGACCTTCTCAAGCGCTCGGAGAGTCATGTCAAGAAGCGTGCCGATACGGCTCGGGAGCCCCTTCAAAAACCAGATGTGCGCGACCGGGGAAGAAAGCTCGATATGCCCCATGCGTTCGCGCCGGACTTTGGACTGTATCACTTCGACGCCGCACTTATCGCAGACGATGCCGCGGTGCTTCATCCGTTTATATTTGCCGCAGAGACACTCCCAGTCCTTGATCGGGCCGAAGATCTTGGCGCAGAACAGACCATCCCGTTCCGGCTTGAACGAACGGTAGTTGATCGTCTCCGGTTTTTTCACTTCGCCGAACGACCATTCCTTGATCCGGTCCGGCGATGCAATCTTGATCCTCATGGCGTCAAAGCTGATGTCTTTCGGCTTGTCAAAGAGGTTCATGACATCCGCTCTTGCTTTATTTTCCGATAAATGTTTCTCTTCCACAGTGAACCTCCATAGGAGAGGGCAACGCCCTCATGACCTAATCTTAATCTACCCTGCTACCTGAGCCGATCGTCAGCCGCAGGCCGACGATCCCTCATCCGCGATATGGTGCTACCGGGCGGATGAGATTTTCTCCAGCCCGATGACCCGTTCCTTCTCGTTCTTGCGCTCGATCAGCTCAACATCGAGGCAGAGGCTCTGCAGTTCCTTGATAAGCACATAGAAAGACTCGGGCAGGCCGGGTTCAAGCGTGTTCTCTCCCTTCACGATCGCCTCGTAGATCTTGGCGCGTCCGGAGACATCGTCGGACTTGACCGTAAGAAATTCCTGGAGACAATAGGCAGCGCCGTACGCCTGGAGCGCCCAGACTTCCATTTCTCCGAGACGCTGGCCGCCGAACTGCGCCTTGCCGCCAAGCGGCTGCTGTGTAACGAGCGAGTAGGGCCCGATGGAACGCGCATGCAGTTTGTCATCGACGAGGTGATGGAGCTTCAGCATATACATATATCCAACGGTAACCGGTTTATCAAAGGGTTCTCCGGTCCGGCCGTCGAAAAGCTGCGACTGGCCCGTAATCGGCAGTTTGCTTTCTTTCAGCATGAGACGAATGCGCTCTTCCGAGGCCCCATCGAAGACCGGGGTCGCCACGTGCAGGCCGAGCGCCGTGGCAGCCCAGCCGAGGTGAGTTTCAAGGATCTGCCCCACGTTCATACGAGACGGCACCCCAAGGGGGTTCAAAACGATCTCAACGGGTGTTCCGTCGGGAAGGTAGGGCATGTCTTCCTCGGGCACAATCCGGGAAACCACACCCTTATTTCCGTGCCTGCCGGCCATCTTGTCGCCCACGGACAGCTTGCGCTTCATTGCAACATAGGCCTTTACGAGTTTGACCACGCCGGGCGGGAGATCATCACCGCGTTTCAGTCTCCCGATCTTTTCATCGTAGATGGACTCGAGGATGCTGAGCTGGTTTTCCGAGTTGTCCAGGATCTCCTGGAGTTTCGCGGGGTAGTCTTCGGACTCGACTTTGATCTTGGCAAAATCTTTTTCCGGAAGCTTGTCGAGAATCTCTACGGTAATTTTCTTTCCTTTGGCCAACTCGGTCTTGCCGGTCTTGGAATTGACAACCTTGTCCGCGGCAGTCTTGCCGATCAGGATCCTGCGGATGCGCTTGTATCTGTCTTCCTTCACTGCCCGCATCTCATCCTGGTATTCCTTCTGGAGCCGGGCGATCTCCTCGCTCTCCTGGGTTTTGAGGCGCTCGTTCTTATCCTCGCCTTTGCGCGAGAAGACCTTCACGTCGATAACAGTCCCTTCAATGCCCGGAGGGGCGTAAAGTGAAGCGTCCCGCACGTCACCGGCCTTTTCACCAAAGATGGCACGCAACAGCTTCTCTTCAGGGGTAAGCTGCGTTTCGCCCTTGGGCGTCACTTTCCCGATCAGGATATCGCCGGGCATGACCTCGGCGCCGATGCGGATGATCCCGTTCTCGTCGAGGTTCCGGAGGGTCTCTTCGCCGAGGTTCGGGATGTCCCGGGTGATCTCTTCCTTGCCAAGCTTGGTGTCCCGGGCCTCGATCTCGAACTCTTCTATGTGGATCGAGGTGTAGCGGTCTTCCTTGACAATCTTCTCGCTGATGATGATCGCGTCTTCATAGTTGTATCCGCTCCAGGGCATGAACGCGACGAGCACGTTCTGGCCGAGGGCGAGTTCTCCCAAGTCCGTAGCCGGACCATCGGCGATCACCTGGCCTTTTTTTACCTTGTCGCCCTGACGGACGATCGGTTTCTGGTTCATGCAGGTGTTCTGGTTCGAACGGTAGAACTTGGTAAGCGGGTACGTATCGATGACCGTACGACCCTTCGCGTCTTCACCTTTTACCGTTATCCGTGTGGAATCCACGGCCTCAACGATGCCTTCGCGCTTGCACGATACGATCGCGCCTGAATCGCGGGCCGCTACGCGCTCCATGCCCGTGCCGACCACCGGCGCCTGCGGCCGGAGCAGCGGCACTGCCTGGCGCTGCATGTTCGATCCCATAAGTGCGCGGTTCGCGTCGTCATTTTCGAGAAAGGGAATGAGCGCGGCGGACACCGAAACGATCTGCTTCGGGGAAACGTCCATGTACTGCACTTCCTCGGCGGAAACCAGTTTAAATTCGCCTCCCACGCGCGCGGACACGCTGTCCACGGCGATTTTACCCCTGCCGTCAACCGGGGTATTTGCCTGGGCGACCACGTAATTCTCGCCGTCCACAGCCGAAAGGTATTCAATCTCGTCCGTCACTTTAGCGTCCTTAACCTCGCGGTAAGGCGCTTCGATGAAGCCGTAATCGTTCACCCGCGCATAGGTGGCAAGCGAAACGATGAGGCCGATGTTCGGGCCTTCCGGTGTCTCAATGGGGCAGATCCTGCCGTAATGGGTGGTGTGCACGTCGCGCACTTCGAATCCGGCGCGCTCACGGGTGAGACCACCGGGTCCGAGCGCCGAAAGCCTGCGCTTGTGCGTGATCTCCGCCAGCGGGTTTGTCTGGTCCATGAACTGGGACAACTGGCTTGATCCGAAAAATTCCTTGATCGCCGCGATGACCGGCTTGGGGTTGATGATGTCGTGCGGCATGAGCGTATCGACATCCTGCAGACTCATGCGTTCCTTGATGGCGCGTTCCATGCGCGCGAGCCCCACCCTGATCTGGTTTTCGAGGAGTTCGCCGACGGACCGCACACGGCGGTTGCCGAGATGGTCGATATCGTCCACTTCGCCCTTCCCGGTGCGAAGATTCACGAGATAGCGAATCACTTCGACCACGTCTTGCGCCGTGAGCGTCGTCTTCTCGATCGGGACGTCGAGTTTTAGTTTTTTGTTCAGTTTCAGCCTGCCCACGTTCGACAGATCGTAGCGCTTTGCATTAAAGAACATGCCCGTGAAGAGGTTCCGCGCCATGTCGATCGTCGGCGGTTCTCCCGGGCGCATTTTCCTGTATATTTCGAGGAGCGCCTCGTCCGATGTCTGCACTTTATCAGCGAGGAGCGTGTCCCGGATGGCGCCGATCACATGGATGCCGTCCATGTAAATCACTTCCATCTTTTCCACTTTCGTCTCAGCGAGCGCTGCCAGTAACGCTTCGGTGATCTTCTCGTTCGCCGGGAGGAGCACTTCGCCGGTCTCTGGATCAATCACGTCGCGGAGCACAATGCGGTCGATCAATTCCTCGCGGGGGATCGGGATCTCCGTGATGCCGGCCGTCTCCATCTTCTTGATGGCAACACGGGTGATCTTGGCGCCTTCCTTTACGATCTGCTCGCGTGTGTTTTTGTCGGTGATCGTGATCGGGGCCTTCATCCCGGCAAGTACATCGGCGTGGATCCCGCGCGTAAAGCCGTCTTTCTTCACCTTGATGTCTTCGATCGGATAGTACATCCGGAGCAGGTCTTCGTTGGAGTAGCCGAAGGCCTTGAGGAGGATGGTGGCCGGGATCTTCCGCCTGCGGTCGATCCGGACATAAACGATGTCCTTGACGTCAAACTCGAAATCGAGCCACGAACCACGGTACGGGATGATGCGGGCGGAATAGAGGATCTTGCCGCTCGCATGGGTCCTGCCTTTGTCGTGGGTGAAAAACGCGCCCGGCGAGCGGTGGAGCTGGCTCACCACCACGCGCTCGGTCCCGTTCACGATGAATGTGCCCGTTTCCGTCATGAGCGGAAGGTCGCCGACATAGACTTCCTGCTCCTTGATGTCCTTCACCCGCTTAGTCGCCGTCTGCTCGTCCTTTTCGAAAAACACCAGGCGCGTTTTTATCTTGAGCGGAGCGGCAAAGGTCGCCCCGCGCTGCAGGCACTCCCAGATGCTGTACTTCGGATCGCCCAGGGAATAACCGAGGTAGTCCACCATCGCCGTTTCGTTGAAATCATAAATGGGATAAACGCTCTTGAACGCGGCCTGGAGCCCCATGTCTTTTCTCTTGTCGGACGCAACTTCCTTCTGCAGGAAATGATCGTAAGACTTTTTCTGGATCTCGATGAGATCGGGGATCTCCAGGATCGTGGGAATTTTGGAGAAATCCTTCCGTACGCGGACCAGTTCTCTTTTTTCTTTAGACATTTTCGCACCCCTCAGACATCATAAAATGCAAAATGAAAAATGCAAATCGTGAAAAACGCTGTGCTGGATATTTTCCTTTTCCATTTTCCACTTTGCACTTCAATTTTTTTTGCGTTCTGCCCTTTTCGAACGCCCTATCCATAAACGCAAAAAGTCCTCTGCCCTCCGGACCGATGCCGGAGGGCAAGGACTTGGCAAATGAATCTCAAATTGTCTTCTTACTTTACCTCGACGGTTGCGCCTGCTTCGGTGAGTTTCTTCTTCATGGTCTCCGCCTCTTCCTTGGCAACACCGGTCTTTACCGGTTTGGGGGCGCCTTCCACCAGGTCCTTTGCTTCTTTGAGTCCCAGGCCCGTAAGCTCGCGTACGACCTTGATCACGTTGATCTTCTGTGCTCCTGCAGTCGCCAGGATCACATCGAATGCGGTCTTCTCTTCCGCTGCTGCCGCACCTGCACCTGCTCCCGCTGCTGCTACGGCAACGGGCGCTGCTGCCGACACGCCCCACTTCTCTTCGAGCATCTTGCTCAACTCTGCTGCTTCAAGAACGGTCAGGCCGCTCAGTTCATCAACCAATTTCGCTAAATCCGCCATGTTTCTGTTCCTCCTGAAAGTTATAAACTTTTTTAAATACGCGCTCCGGTGAGCGCGTTTTGCCGACTTACCCCTTGTCTGCCTTCGCCTTCATGACCCTGGCAATCTGTCCGCCCGGTGCTGCGAGTACGCCGACGATCCTTGATGCGGGCGCCTGGAGCAAGCCGACGATCTTTCCGCGAAGCGCGTTGAGCGACGGCAGGCTTGCCAACGCCTTGATATCCGCCTGCTGTAACAGCTTCCCGTCGAGCACGCCGATTTTGAGCAGCAGTTTTTCCTGCGTCTTGCTGAATTCGAAGAGCACCTTTGCCGGCGCGACCACATCGTCATAGCTGAGCGCAATGCCCACGGGACCGACGAAATGGTCCTTGAG
>DAIDTZ010000169.1 GCA_027456925.1 Nitrospirota bacterium | reverse complement strand
TTTATCGGTCTCCGCCAAATCCCGCGCATGCACATCGACCGTCCCGCGGGCGCGCTCGTGGGCGCCGTGCTCATGATCGTCTTCGGCGTGCTTACGCTCGATCAGGCTTTTGCCGCGATCGACATGCATACGCTGCTGCTCCTCCTCGGCATGATGATCATCACCGTGTATTTACGGATCGCCGGGTTCTTCGAGCTCATGGCCGGCAAGATCCTCTCGCATTCGCGCACGCCGCTCCAACTCCTCGTCTTTATTACGCTGTCATCGGGACTTTTGTCGGCCCTGTTCGTGAACGATACGATCTGCCTGCTCTACACGCCTATCATTCTTGCGATCACCGTGCAGCTCGGAGTGAACCCGATGCCCTACCTGCTTGCTCTCGCAACGTCCTCCAACATCGGAAGCGTCATGACCGTGACCGGGAATCCGCAGAACATGCTGATCGGCGTCTATTCCAAGATCCCCTACCTCTCGTTCCTGGGAGCGCTCTTCCCGGTCGCGCTCCTGGGATTCGTTGTTTCCGTATCGGTGATCTTTTTCCTCTACCGGAAAGAGCTGCGCGCGGAAACTTTTTCATCGAGGCCTGCCCTGCCGGCATATGAAATCAGGAAGCCGCTGCTCTTCCTGTCGCTCGTCGTGTGCGCGGGCGTGCTCATCGGGTTCTCCCTGGGATTTCCCTACTCGCTTGTTGCCGCAGCAGGGGCCGTGGCTCTCCTGCTTTTCGGCGGGGTGAGGACCGAGACGGTCCTGGAAGGCGTGGACTGGACCCTGCTCCTGTTCTTTTCCGGCCTGTTTATCGTGATGCACGGCGTCGAGGCCTCGGGCCTTGCGGCAGCCGTGATCAACAGCGCGGGCGACCTTACGAAGCTTGCTCCCTTCGGCCGGATAGCGGGGTTGTCGGCAATCTCGGTCCTTCTCTCGAATGTGGTGAGCAATGTCCCGGCCGTGATGCTGCTCAAGCCGCTCACGCAATCGCTCGGCAACAGCGACGTCGCCTGGCTTACGCTGGCCATGAGCAGCACGCTTGCCGGAAATCTTACGCTGATCGGATCGGTTGCAAACCTTATTGTGGCCCAGCAGGCCAAAAAAACCGTCGAGATCGGATTCAGGGAATATTTTCGCGCCGGTGCGCTGATCACCCTGATCACGGTATTGGTGGGAATCCTTGTCCTTGTCGCTGAAGTGAAATTTGCCCATGGCGAAGAGGCTTTTGCAGCTGAAAAACCGAATTCCCCGGCGCATATCACCGTGACTTCCGAAGACCTGAAAAATTTACGAACGTACCGGATTGTGCTTCTCTGCGACACGGACAAAGCGCGGACCACGGGGCTCCAGGGTTTCCGCGGGTTGGCATCCGGTGAAGCGGCCCTGTTCGTTTTTCCAGTACCCAGGGCCGTCACGTTCTGGATGGGGAGCGTTGCCTATCCGATCGATATCATCTTTGTCGGACCGGATTGGAAGGTGCTCCGGGTCTATCCTTATTGCAGGCCCGGGAGCCTGTAGTATTATCCTTCAATCGAGCGGGTTCGATGGGTGATCGAAACCGCAGCGGGTTCGGGGATAAAGACGGGGGACAGGGTGGACATCGAAGGGGCAGGGGGAAACGGTCAAAAATGGAATTAGGGCATCGTATCATCAGACCCGATGACGTGGGAAAGCAGCTTAAGGTACTTCTCACGCGCAGACCCGAGGTCCGGGTCATTGTCGAGCTGGAGGCAGGGGACGACGGCATGGGGCAAAGCATCGAGCTGCTGAAAAAACTCCTATGAACATCATTCCCCTTGCGGCCGAATCGCTCGGCGTCCGGAGCTCCGCGACCTTTGTCGAGACAGCGGACGTGAAGGTCCTGATCGACCCGGGGGTGTCGCTTGCGCCGATGCGTTTCGGCCTGCCGCCGCACCCGCTGGAGATCAAGGCAATGAACGAGAGCTGGCGGGCCATCAAGGAATACGCAACCCGCGCGGACCTTCCCGTCATCACCCATTACCACTTCGACCACTTTGATCCCACGGAACCGCTTGTGTTCAGGGACAAGGTGCTGCTGATAAAGCACCCAAAGGAACGTATCAACTCCAGCCAGCGCGAACGGGCCCGCTTTT
>DAIDTZ010000168.1 GCA_027456925.1 Nitrospirota bacterium | reverse complement strand
GCGTCGTGTCGTCGGGATAGAGCACCTTGGAAAGGTTCTCTGATTCGTTCTTTTCCTCGACCGCTTTGATGTAGTTCCCCTCGTTGAAGTACTTGAGGTTGAAATCGCGCGACGCCTTGGCGGACCACAGCCGCATGTTGTTCACCGTGCCCGTATCGTAGCCGGGTACGGGCGTGTCGAAGGCCATGGCCATCACGTCCTCGGTATCGACCCAGTGAAACCGCACCTGGCCGTGCTCGTCCTTGTACTGCACCACCCGGCCGCCGAACTTGACCGGGAAGAGCACCTCGGGACGGGGGAACTCCCAGGGGTTGCCGTAGCGCAGCCAGTTGTCGGGGTGCTCCACCTGGTTGCCGTTCTCGATGCGCTGGGTGAACATGCCGTACTCGTACCGGATGCCGTAGCCGTAGCCCGGAAGGGACAGGGTGGCCAGGGAGTCGAGAAAGCAGGCCGCGAGCCTGCCCAGGCCCCCGTTGCCCAGGGCCGCGTCGGTCTCCAGCTCGCGGATCCGATCGATGTCGAGCTCCAGGTCGCAGAGCGCCTCGCGGCATTCCTCGTAGAAGCCCATGTTGAGCAGCGCGTTCGAGAGCAGCCTGCCCGTCAAAAATTCCATGGAGAGGTAGTAGACGCGCTTGACGTCGGACCGGTAGTAGCTCCGCATGGTCTCCATCCAGCGCTCGATCAGCCGCTCGCGCACGGTGTAGGCCGTGGTATGGAACCAGTCGCGGTGGGTCGCCGTGATGGGGTCCTTGCCCATGGAGTAGATCAGGCGGTTGGAGAGCGAATGCTTGACCGACGACCGGTCATTGCCGAGCTTGTCGTATTGGAACCCGCTCAACTTCGAGTGGTTGGTGTACATGGCGCCTCCGGAAGAGGTGGATGAGTATGATTATAATTCTACCTGAAAAAGAACGGGACGGCCGTGTTTTTTACGATGCAGACCGGAGCGCCTTCCGGAACACGTCGATCGGCTGCGCGCCGACCACGGACTTGTTCCTGTTGATGAAGAACGCGGGAACGCCGGAGACGCCCAGGAGCGCCGCTTCTTCCTTTGCGGCTTCGAGTTGGGGCAGGTAGGCGCCGGCCTGAACAGCGCTGATCATGGCGCCGGCGTCAAGGCCCGCTTCCTCCGCGATACGCCCGAGTATTTCGATGTTCCCGATGTCGAGCCCCTGGGAAAAATAGGCGGACAGAAGCGCGGGATGAACAACTTCAAACCGGCCGTGGTCGCGGGCGAATTCAGCGGCCTGCAGTGCCAGGTGGGAATTGGACAGGAGCGGACGGTCGGCAAAGGTGATGCCGAAAGCCGCGCCCATGGCGCGGAGATGCTCCATCATCCGCCTGATGTCCTCGGCCCGGAACCGCGCTGTCATGGGCGTGCCCTCCGGGGGCGTCTCGGGATGGATCTCGATGCCCCGCCAGGTAACCGCGAGGTCGAACTCCTGCTTCAGCTTTTCGACGATGCCTTCGCCGATAAAACAGAACGGTCAGATGTAGTCGGAGAAGATCTCCAGGCGGATGGACATGGGGCGTTCCTTTCTAAGCAAGTAATACTGATTCAACTTTACTATAGGATAAGCGGGCGATGAAGGCTTCCAAAGCCTGCTTTCTGTTCTATGGAGTTCATGATAACGATGCCTCTCCCTATTTGCTTTGTCTCACAACAACAGGATTGCCGTGCTCCGCTACTCTATTCGCTTGATCGTCATCACATTCTTCACCATCGCCGTTGGATGGCCGCACATGGTCGGATTCCACGTAGCGTCTGTCATCACCCACCCCCGGGGGACCTGGCCGGAACAAACCCGCATTATTGAACCCACGGGCCTGCCTTGATACTGCTCGATCGTCCACACGTTATAGACGATCGTGGTGGGCTTTCCGCAGGCCGTGGGATCCCATCGGTCGTTCGTCCTGATCCAGCCGCGGGGGATTTCATTTGCACACACTGTCTGCGCTGCGGCGATCGGGCTTGACGGCTGACCCGGTCTGTTCCTGTGCCTGCCCCGTGGCTCTCCGCGCAAATCAGGGTTCTTTTGCGGGTTGGCATTGTTCCCCGCTGTTTGAGAAAAAACAGCGCCTGCACTGAGAAGCAAAAATAGGACGACGGCGATCACCTTGAACACGATATCCTCCTTGTAAAATTCCGCGTTTCCCCAATCTCTCTTTCACTTTCCGCCCTGCGCTCCGCAAGAGAGCGCCTCACTGACGGGGTTTGGCTGCCAGGGCGTTCGTAACCTGTTCCCGGATGAATTCGCGGATAAAGGTCCGGTCTTCAGGATCGATGGTCTCGAAGCTCACGCCCATTCCGGGGACAGCATGCGGACCGCCGGCCCTGGCGGAGCTGTACAGCACGCGGACAGTCACCTTTAGCTCGCGGGTGCGGATGAGCAGTTTGAGCGGGACGACGGCTTGCACGGGTTCGGGCGCCGACGTTTTCACGTAGAGCCCGCCTTCGGAAAGCGAGGTGACCTCCTCCATCCTGTCGCCGGCCCTGCCCACGACCCGCGCTTTGAGCGCAACGCTGATCCGGATGTTCTTCCTGGGCGTGGCTTCCGTGGCTGCCTGGATGGCCCGGTACAGCGCGTCGGGCTCCACGGGCTTCAGAAAATAACAGGCGCAGCCTGCGCGCTCGCAGGCCTCCTTGACCGCGGGGTCCCTGTCCGCGGTGTGGATCATTACCGGAATAAAACTGATGCTTGAATTCTGCTTTATCTGCTTCAACAGCTCGACGCCGCTCGTCTTGGGAAGGACGGTATCAACGATGATCACGGCCGGGGCCGCGCCGGCAATCATCCTGAGCGCATCTTCGGCAGTAGAAGCCGTCTGAACTACATATTGAAGTTTCCTGAGCATCATCAGAGCGTAAAAAATAAAGGTGTCGCTGCTGTCCACGACCAGAATAGTGCGTTTTTCCCGCTGCATAATTCACCTCACATCGTAACTGTTTGAAGAAAAATCCGCTGTCATCCGACTCTTATCAGATTTGATCCGTGTCAAATGCCCTTTTTAAGATAATTGATTTCCCGGCAAATATCTTGCGCCCTGAATGTGTACTTGTCAAGGTCCCACTTGTCTTATCCGTTTTCACGGTTGCGGTCTTCATCTGTCGTCGTATTACGGCGCAAGCACCTGTTTTTTGATTGTTTCGATATCCGCCTGTCTGATGAACTCCGGGATGTTCTTGTACAGCGAATGATACCCATACCCGCCGTGCATCAATTCGTCGATCGCTTCCTCCCTGGACCAGCCCTGGAACACGATCCGGTACATGGCGCTCACGAGGCCGGTGCGGTCGGACCCGTGCCAGCAGTGGATCAGGATTGGTCCGTCGGAGTTTTTGATGATGCGCAGCGCCTCGACCACCTTCTCCGTCGTGATGTCTCCTGCATCCATTTTTACCCGGTACAGGCTGAGGCCGAGGTCCTTGCCGTCTTCGTCGGAGTGATAGTCCCGGAAGCTCAGAACGTTTTTGATCCCGAGCGTCGCGAGCTCCTGGAAACCTTTTTTGTGCGGCTGCCCTGAGCGGTATACCTTGTCGTCGTTCTTGTAGAAGTTCTTGAGGTGCTCCGAGTGCACAGGCGTTGCCCACGTTCCCGGCCGCTGCGAGACAGTGGCCGATCCCCCGCTCTTTACAACCTGTTCTCCGCAATATCCTGTCGGATGTTTTAGCGTGTACTCGTCGAGCCGTTCGCGGACCCGCTGCTTTTCAGCCTTTGACAGGGGTTTATAGCCTCTGCCATAGGACCAGCCGTATGCCCAGCGATACCATGCGGGAAAAGCAGGGTGCCCTCCCGCGCGCACGCCGAGGTACATGATTTTTGCCAGGGCCGTGTCCTTCGTCCGGTCAAGAACGCAGTCGCGCAAAGCCTCGTCCGCTTTCTTGCGTTCCCCTGCGGTCCCGCCCTGCCAGTAGGCCAGGTCATGGCTCAGGCAGCAGTCGCACCACTTGGTGCGGTCCTTGATCGTGCCGTCGGGAAAGAGGCTGCATCCGTCGCTCGTAAACGCACGAAGGTCCGAAGCGCAAGCGTCAGGCAAAACCGAACCCGACAGGATGAAAGCCGTCAGCGCGATCAGTGTAACGCGAATAGAATATCGGTAAAAAGCAGGCAACGGTATGTTCCTCCTTCAGGACCTGGCACTCCTCCGCGACCTCCGTTTATGGCCGCGCTTACGCAAGTGCAGGCTACGCCTCCGCGTGAGGCGAATTCCTGTGTGACTCCAGCTTTACCGCAGTCTCGCATCATCGTGAGGTTGCTGCTGTGCTTGACTCGCTTGTTTCATTGCGCTCTGCGGCAGGGATGCCATGATCTTGCTTGCCACGTACGGTCCGTAGCTGGGGGAGACCTTGGTGATGAACAAATCCGTGATGCCATCGTCGTACCCCGTGAATACGATGCCGCCGACCAGGGGGATGGGCCAGATGACCCATCCGCCGCCCACGGTCCAGGTCCTGCTCATATCCGCGTGCCTGAAGGTGTAATGAGCGGGGCTGGATATTTGCTGCGAGACGTTGCTCTTCAGGTCCGTTACGCTGACCTGCGTGTCGATCCAGGCGTCGTATCCGTATCCCCAGATGGCAGGGGCGAAGATGAGGAAGCCCGGGAAATTCACGAAGAAATTGCTTCCCTTGGCGTCGTATTTCGTGTTTATTGCGATATCGACGAGCACATCCACAGGCGCGGTGCTGGTGGCCCGGCTGTACGGGTATACCACTTGTCCCACGTTGCTGTTATGTTTGAGCGCCTCCACGATGGCGGTCACGTACCGTGTGTTCTGCACCTGCACCTCGTTGCCTGACGATACCCCGATCTTGACAGGCTCTTTCAGGGGCGGAACAGGGGTCATTAACTGCTCGTCCAGATTGGTGATGTGAAGCGAATGGGAGCAGCCGCTGAACACGAGCATGCTTACGACGAACAACAACATTAATCCGCTGACGTGCTTCATCC
>DAIDTZ010000167.1 GCA_027456925.1 Nitrospirota bacterium | reverse complement strand
ATCTAAACCTAAGTCGACAATCTTTCTGCACAGAATGTTGTTCACCGCAGTGAACTTGCAGAACGACCAAGATCCTCCCTTAGGCATTTCCGTTTGTCATAAAATTTCAGTAGCGCGGTTTAGTCAAATTATAGCAGATAGATTCCCACAAGCAAATGATTTTGTCATTTAAAATCAGTATCAGCGGCTTTATTGATCGAAGAACTCGTGAGGAAGGCATGACGGCAGAGGCCGGAGGTTTACGCTGGCCTGTGAATCCGTAAACGCTATTTTCTCAGACCGAAGAATTCCTTGATATTGGAGAGCATCCTGCCCGAAACATCCTTTTTGCGGCTTTCAAGCGTAGCAGCGTCAAGCCGCTCGCGCTCGGCATCGAGCCCGGCCTGGCGTTCCGAGAGAATCCGGCTGAGAGATTCGGCAATGGAGGGATTATTCGCAAGTGTGGAAGCGAAACTGTCCTTGTCGATCACGATGAATTCAGCGTCCTCATTCACATAAATGCTGGTGGTACGAACAGCCCCGGTAAGGAGGCTCATCTCGCCGAAGAAGTTGCCTGGGCCAAGCGTGGCCACGACTACCTGCTCCCCAGGAGATTTTTCCACGACAACATCAACCTTACCGCTTTTGATGATATAGAACGAATCGCCGGCGTCTCCCTGGCGTACGGGAAGCTCGCCCATTGCATAAGTCTCTCTTCTCACGTGCGTAACCAGTTTCCGGAGTTCCGGCGTTGAAAGCGCGGTGAGCATTTCCACCTTTCCCATGAGAACAAGGATTTCCTCGGCGCGCCGGTCTTGTTCAGCTTGTTTACTTTCCGGCGTAACTTGTCTCAGATTGACGTCTCTGACCGGCATCGGGATATCGATGCCGGCCCGCCTGAAGCGATACCAGAGAAGGTTCATGATCTCGGCCTCAATCGCGACATACTGCGAAAAATCGCTGATCGTATACCGGATTTCATAGTGAACCGAGAAGTCGCCGTAGTTCGTCACTCTGATGAGCGGCTCAGGCAGTTTGCACACTCCCGGTACGGTCCCCAGAACGTTTAGGATGGCGTTTTTTACTTTATTCGGCGGCACATTGTAATGCACTCCGACGGTCAGTGTTCTCGTCTGGAGCGTGTTGGGCAGGCTGTAGTTCACGACCGCCTCGCTCAGGACCTTGCTGTTCGGAATAAATACTTCATTGTGCTCGACCGTCGCGATCCGCGTCGACCGGAGCGTAATATCAATGACCCGTCCCTCGTGACCGCCCGCCGAAATCCAGTCGCCCTGCTTGAGCGGCTTTTCGAGATGAATCGTCAGTCCTGCCAGCATATTGGCAAGGGTGCTCTGGAAGGCCAACCCGATTGTCGCGGTCAAGACCGTGGTCGTGGCAATGAGCGACGTTACATTGATATTCATGATGTCCTTCAGCAGCACGAGCGCCACCACCACGATCACGAAAGCGGTAATGATGTTCTTGAATGCCGCCGGGAAGCTCCCCCGCTTCCAACGGACCACAAAAAGGTCTCCATAGGTGTAAAGACCGAGACGGAGGGCCGCAAAGGTAAACACGAGCCAGGAGAAGAAATTAAGCTGCCGGGAGACTCTCGGATAAGCCTCCTCTGCCCCGAGATGAAGAAAGATCTGGACGGACACGAACAGCGCAATGAGATTCAGACCGAAGCCGATAGGCTTTAAGAGGGCCGACTTTTTTGCGAGAAACCCTATGGCGATACTGCCGGCGATATAGATAAGAAGACTGAGGATAAAAGCCAAAGAGATGGAGGCGGTGAGTTCTTTTATGATATCCATGGCAAGCTCCCGGATAGTAAAATTGCCGTATTCGCAAGAAGTTCCCGGCTTTCCGGTTTTACGAATACCTCAACTTTGATGAACTCGTAAAAAGTCCCCCGTGCTGTCATTGCGAGGAGCGGAGCGACGCGGCAATCTCGATTTATCAGGCAGATACGAACTACAAGATTGCTTCGCTATGCTCGCAAAGACGGCTTTTCCGACTTTTTACGAGTGCGTCAACTTTTATTTTAGATGTTCTTTGTGATCTCTTTCCAGAGCTCCTTCATGCCGAGCCCGCTCTTTGCGGAAGTAAGAAGCAAAGAGTCTTCAAGGCCCAGTGCGGCTGCAATGGACCTCTTCGCCCGGTCCGATTCCTGACGGTTCAGCTTGTCCGTTTTGGTCAGGGCATACATCGACGGGATGTCATACTGACGAAGCCATTCGATGAGACGCAGGTCGCGCTCATCGGGCGTGCGCCTGCTGTCGAGGAGCACCACAACCGCTGCGAGTTTGGGAGAATCCTTCAGATACCCTTCTATCATCGGCGCCCAACCGTCAGTAACGGCCTGAGGAACGCGTGCATACCCGTAGCCGGGAAGGTCCACGAAATAAAACAACTCGTTAATGAGAAAAAAATTGACGAGTTGGGTCTTCCCCGGCGTCGCACTTGTTTTGACGAGGTTTTTTCTATGGAGCAGCGAGTTTATGACCGAGGATTTTCCCACGTTCGAACGGCCGGCAAAAGCTATCTGCGGTTTCCCGTCCCGGGGGAACTGCTTCGGTCCCGGCGCGCTGATGACGAATTCGGCTGAGAGTACTTTCATAAAAAGGGAATCAGGAGCCGGGATTCAGAAGAAAAAAGCCAGTAGAGAATCTTTCTTTACTGGCTTCTGACTTCAAGCTTCTGACTTTTCGCTTGTTCCTGACTTCCGTCCTCTGGTAAGTTAGGCAATTTTTTCGTAGATCAGCAACGGTTCCGCTCCTTCACTGATCACGTCTTCGTTGACAACACACTCCCGGATTCCCGGCTGCGAGGGGACGTCGTACATGACGTTCAGCATGACGTCCTCGAGAATGGCCCGAAGGCCGCGAGCGCCCGTCTTCCTGCTGATCGCCTTTTTTGCGATCGCGTTCAGCGCCCCATCGCTGAAGCGCAGCTTGCAACCCTCAAGCGCGAGCAGTTTCATATACTGTTTGATCAGCGCGTTCTTCGGCCGGGTAAGGATGTCGATAAGCGCATGTTCGTCGAGTTCTTCAAGCGTGGCCACCACCGGCATGCGGCCGATGAATTCAGGGATCAAGCCGTACTTGAGCAGGTCCTCAGGCTGGAGCGCGGCGAGCGTTTCGCTCAACTTCCGGTCCTGTTTGCTCTGGATGTCGGCGCCGAAGCCCATGGTTTTTTTGCCGACCCGCTGCTCGATGATCGACTCGATCCCGACGAAAGCTCCTCCGCAGATAAACAGGATATTCTTCGTATCCACCTGGATGAATTCCTGGTGAGGGTGCTTGCGGCCGCCCTGGGGCGGTACGCTCGCGACCGTCCCTTCGATCAGTTTGAGGAGCGCCTGCTGCACGCCCTCACCCGACACATCGCGGGTGATCGAGGGGCTCTCGGACTTTCGGCTGATCTTGTCAATCTCATCGATGTACACGATCCCCCGCTGGGCCCGTTCCACGTCGTAGTTCGCGCTCTGGAGAAGTTTCAGGATGATGTTCTCCACATCCTCTCCCACATAACCGGCTTCGGTGAGCGTTGTGGCGTCGGCAATAGTAAACGGCACATCGAGGATCCGCGCCAAAGTCTGGGCGAGCAGCGTCTTGCCCACGCCCGTGGGGCCGATCAGCAGGATGTTGCTCTTCTGGAGTTCCACTTCGTCGCCGATCTCCTGCTGGATGCCGATGCGCTTATAATGATTGTGTACCGCCACGGAGAGGATCTTCTTTGCCCGCTCCTGGCCTACGACATACTCATCAAGGGCTCGTTTGATCTCCGAAGGCTTCGGCAGGCGCGGTATCTTGGCCTCCTTCGCCTCCTCCCACTCCTCGGCGATGATCTCATTGCACAAATCTACGCACTCATTGCAGATAAAGACCGAAGGCCCCGCAATGAGCTTTTTGACTTCTTCCTGCCCCTTGCCGCAAAACGAGCACTTGAGCGGCGTTGTATGTTCTTTTTTTTCGGTCATACGTTTACTTCTCCTTCACAGTGCGGGACACTTTCTTTGCGATGACTTCGTCTACAATACCATACGTTTTTGCATCCTCGCCGGACATGAAAAAATCACGGTCCGTGTCGGTGCGGACCTTCTCGATCGGCTGCCCGGTGTGATTGGACAGGATCTTATTCAAGGTGTCCTTCATGTTCAGGATTTCCCTGGCATGAATTTCGATGTCCGTTGCCTGTCCCTGAAAACCGCCCATGGGCTGATGGATCATGATCCGCGCATGGGGCAGGGAAAACCGCTTGCCCTTGGTCCCGGCCGCCAACAGCAGGGCGCCCATGCTCGCGGCCTGGCCGATGCAGATGGTCGAGACCGACGACTTGATGTAGTTCATGGTGTCGTAGATTGCAAGCCCCGCGGTGACGACGCCGCCGGGTGAATTGATGTAGAGGTAGATGTCCTTGTCCGGATCATCAGCCTCGAGGAACAGGAGCTGAGCGATCACGGTGTTGGCCACCACATCGTCGATCGCCGTACCAAGGAAAATGATCCGGTCTTTCAGGAGGCGGGAATAGATATCATAGGCCCGTTCACCCCGGCTTGTCTGTTCAACGACTATCGGAATCAATGACATAATTTCTCCTCATTTATCGTTTCTTTGATTCAATTATAGCTCTTCTTTGCCTTGGAAAGCAAGAGACTAAGGGTCTTCTCCCGCATCAGAGAAGATCGTAAATTTTCGATCCCACCGTCGAGAGATTCATAATATTTCCTGACCGCGTCCGCGGTCTGACCGGAACTCTTGGCCATCACCGCGATCGCCGAAGAGACTTCCTGGTCGGTCACGTCGATTTTCTCTTTTTCAGCGATAACATCGAGCAAAAGGATCCCCTTGACGCGTTTCTCGGCCAGTTGCTTGTTTTCGGCGCTGAATTTGGGGAAGTCAAAGGACTTTACGTCAACCCCCTGCCGCGCCATGCGCGTCGCATGAGAGCGCGCCATGGATTGGAGTTCCCGCTCCACCATGCCCGGCGGTATGTCGAATGTATGGGCATCGACGAGTTTCGAGAGCAGCTCCTCACGCTGGGCCGAAGCCTGGTCGTTTTTCTTCCGATATTCGATGTCTTGCTTGATCCCCTCGGTCAATTCTGCCACGGTTGCGTTGTTGCCGATGTCCTTGGCAAATTCATCGTTCAGCTCGGGAAGCACTTTCTTTTTAATTTCCTTGAGTGTGACCGTAAACGCAGCATCTTTGCCTGCCAGGTCCTTATTATTGTAATCCGCAGGGAACGTCACTCTGATCTCCCGGGTCTCACCCCGGTTCATGCCCACAAGCTGCTCCTCGAACCCGGGGATCAGGGAGTTCGATCCCAGGGAAAGCAGGTAATCGGATGCTTTGGCGCCCTCGATGGTCTTCCCATCCCGGAAACCTTCAAAATCGATGATCGCTGTGTCGTTTTTCTCGATCGGCCGGCCTTCAACCACTTCAAGCTGGGCGTACATCTCGCGCAGCCGGTCGATGGTCTCCGTCACCTCCGCGTCGCTCACGGCAACAACTGTTTCCTTCACCTCGACGCCGTCATAGACGCCAAGTTCTATATTGGGCCGGACTTCGACGACCGCCGTAAACGTCAGGGGAGAACCTTTGGCGAGCGTTGAGATATTTTCTATCTCAGGCATATCCACCGGGTTGAGGTTGTTTTCCTGGAGAGCCTTCATATAAGATTCAGTGACAAGCCGGTGCACCACCTCGCTTTTCACTTCGTCCCCATAGTGCCTTTCGACAATATTCTTCGGCGCCTTGCCCGGACGGAACCCGGGGATCTTGGCTTTCTTTCCCACGTCCGCAAGGGCCTTGTCCATCTCCCTGGCAACGTCATCGGGTGCAACTTCGATATTGATCTTTTTCTTGACTGTGCTGATATCTTCTACGACCGATTTCATTTCTTGACCGCCTTTGTATAAGAGTCTATTAAGCCCCAAGGGCTCCGGAGCATGCAGAGCCGTCACACGTTGACATTGCAGGTTGCACGCTGAACGTCGAACTCCGAACTTTGAACCTTAACTTGGTGCGAGAGGGGGGACTTGAACCCCCACGGTCACCCACTGGCTTCTAAGACCAGCGCGTCTGCCAGTTCCGCCACTCTCGCAACGGGTCATAATCATAAAAAGAAAGCAGTGAGCATTGTGCAGCATCCCGCTCAACGGATTCCTGCCCATTACCCACTGCTCCCTTATGTTGTTATGGTGAGCCGTGAAGGAGTCGAACCTTCGACCCGCTGATTAAGAGTCAGCTGCTCTACCAACTGAGCTAACGGCCCGCATGCATTACCTGTTCCAGGTGCAAAGCGGCTACATTATACTTAGCTTTGTACCTGGATGCAACAAAAAATTAAAAACGAAGAGAAATATTTGAGGGACTTTAGCTCTTCCGTTGTGATGTTATGGTGCGCCCGGCGGGAGTCGGACCCACGACCTTTGGCTTCGGAGGTAGGCGGCATTCCCTAACCATTTGTAATTTAAAAGCGTGACAAGCAAAAAAACCGCGGAAATATCAAAAATCGTGCGGGATATTAGCACAAATCCTGTACAGTGTCTATAAAAAACACTCTCGGTCTATTCTATGGATGGACCGGAAATTTGAACGAAACGCGCGTGTCACTCGTTGTTTTGTTGCGCGTCGATTTGGATGCGCATGTTGGTGTATATCATGGTTCATATTATTCACACGTCTCGTCATCTGGACGTTGCAACGTGTTACCAAGCCATTCATAGAACTGCCGTTCAATATTGCAACCGTCAACTTCTTTCCGAAGATATTTCCATCTCGTATTTTCATCGAAACCTGACACACTTGACCAGCCTCGCGGAAGCCCTATCTCTTCCTCTGCATCCTCAATGCTCTTTCCCAGAGAAGAAAAGAATTCTTTAGTAAATCGCCATTGTCCGTTTATAAGAGTGGGGAAGGTAGTGTAGCATTCGTACACAAGCATCAGGTTGCTCTTGAAATATTGTGAACATGCCGAAGCAACATCTAGATCGGGCACCTTGGGCAGTTCTGGCAGAGCACCGAAGTAGAAAAGAGGTTTGCCATTACCATAGCTGCCTCCGACTACTGCGTTATCACCGATATGGACAGATACTCTTCTGAATTCATGAAAAAACTTAGCAAGCGGATCAGCCCTTAGCTCGTTTTGTTTGAGTAAGTACCACTTGTCGAATTCGGGTATCCCCTTTAACGAAGCCTGCATTGCAAAAGTGATACTTCGAGCTGCTGCGGTAAACGCAACAGCATCACATTGAACACCAAAGAAATCAAATTTGGCATTTAGTATTCGATTGAGGAAGTACTCGGCCTCTTGTACTTTGCTATCAACTAGTCCGAAGCTACGCGACATATCGATTACGACTCCCTAACTGACGCGCCCGTCCAGCGCCTAAAGGTTCACGTGGAAGTTAATACAGGGCGCGCTAAGTATCAACGTCACCTATTTCTTTCTACCTCGGCTTGACGTCCGACTTCTCTTGATTTTGGCTCCGGTGGCTTGCCCCGTATCTCTATACTTCGCGTCAATTTCTGCTGCAGACTTTAAATAACCATCCAGGAGTCCTAAATGTGCTAGCAGCCTCATTGGATTCCGAGTCGCAGCACCGTATCTGTCCTCGTCTGTAATGGCACACCAAGGACATTGCCCCTTATCATCGTCGATAGGTTCATTGCAATCAGAGCAATAATTATTCACTGCGGTTAACTGCTGGCCACTGAATATATAACTCCGATTGTTAACGTTTATAAAGAATGGGCGCATTGAACTTCGCCCTAACTGCATCTTGTAGTACTGCTTATCAACATTCTTACAATATGTTTGAATTTGCTTTTCTAGTTTTGCATCTATTCGAGGGCCGGCAATTATTGCGCTAACGCAATTTATGGGAATCTGGAGGATCATGAGCCCGTTTTTCTTCTTTATGTGATTCGTACCAACTACAAAGCGTCTCTCTGATTCATAGCTCCAATACTTGCTTTTTGTAAAAT
>DAIDTZ010000166.1 GCA_027456925.1 Nitrospirota bacterium | reverse complement strand
AACTATTACTGCTTCGTGCAGAGGTGGTGGGTATTGTAAACTAATGCGTTGATTATACGAGAGTGTGACTTTTTGTCAAGGATTTCGATAAACGAAACGAAGCTGATGACGCAGGACCACGAGCCGTAATTATATGCGTTGCCGATTATCCCTTACCCCAGTTTTTCTTTGATGATCCCTGCAAGATCGTCTGCCAACGCTTTTATCTCGTTCTGGTCCTCCCCCTCGATCATGACGCGTACCTTGGGCTCGGTGCCCGAGTAGCGGACGAGAAGGCGGCCCGTGCCGTCGAGTTTTTTCTCGATCTCGGCCATGCGCTTCGCCACTTCAGGGATCGACGCAAGGTCCTTCCGCTCCTTCACCTTCACATTCACGAGGACCTGGGGATAGGATTTCATGCACGCCGCGAGCCCGGACAGGGGCTTGCCGGTCTGCTTCATGATGGCAAGGACCTGAAGCGCGGAGATGAGCCCGTCGCCGGTCGTGTTGTTGTCCAGGAAAATGATGTGGCCCGATTGTTCGCCGCCGAGATTGTAGCCGCCTTTGATCATCATTTCCATGACGTACCGGTCGCCCACCGCGGCACGAAGGAGCGTGCCGCCGGCCTTCTTCATTGCCAGTTCCAGGCCGAGGTTGCTCATGACCGTGGCGACGAGCGTATTCTGTCTGAGCCTTCCCTCTTTCATCATCTGGAGCGCGCAGATGGCCATGACGGCGTCGCCGTCGATCACGTTGCCCTGTTCATCGCAGAGGATCATCCGGTCGGCATCCCCGTCAAAAGCGATCCCGAGGTGGGCCTTGTTCGCGGCCACGGCGCGGGAGATGACTTCGGGATGGAGCGAGCCGCAGCCCTGGTTGATATTCATGCCCGTCGGCTGGTCGTAGAGGGATAGGACGTCAGCGCCGAGTTCGGTCAGAATGCGCGGGCCGATCTTGTATGCCGCGCCATTGGCCGAATCAACGACGATCCGGAGCCCGGAAAAGTCCATGCCCCGGGGAATCGACGACTTCACGAATTCGTTGTACCTGCCGATGGCATCGTCGATCCTGAAAGCTTTGCCGATCTCAGCGGCCGTGGGCCTGATGGAGTCCACCTCTCCGGAAAAGATCAGGTCCTCCATCTTGTGCTCGGTCTCGTCGGGAAGCTTGAACCCGTCCCTGCCGAAAAACTTAATGCCGTTGTCTTCGTAGGGGTTGTGCGATGCCGATACCACGACGCCCGCGTCGGCGCGCAGACTTCTGGTCAAAAAAGCAATGCCTGGTGTGGGAACCGGTCCCACGAGCAGCACGTCCATGCCCATGGAGCAGAGGCCGGCGGTGAGCGCGCTCTCGATCATGTATCCCGAGAGCCTCGTGTCCTTGCCGATCACGATCCTGTGTCTGCGGGCGGAGTCGCGGAATACGTGGGCGGCGGCCCTGCCGATCCGGAGCGCCATCTCGGAGGTCATGGGGTCCTGGTTCGCCACCCAGCGAACGCCGGCGGTGCCAAATAGCTTGCTTTTCATCTGTTCATCCTTTCGATGACGAACCGGACCGCAATATGGGTATCGATGATCTTGAGCGCTTTCCCCTGATAGTCGATCTTGGGCTCGACGGTCATGTTCGCATTCGCTCCCTGGATATCGATCGGCATGGTCTGGAGTTTTTCCAGCCGCTTCATGACGCTTTCCGGACCCTCCACCGTGATCCGTGCAGGGGTGACTGCAATCTTCATTAACCGGTAGCCTCTGGCAGGGGCGCCGTGAAGAAGGGCTTTGAGCCGGAAGGTCCTGCGCACGAGCGGCTCCAGCTTCACCCTGATTTCGGATTGGGACATATGCATCACGGTCACGCCCGAAGGCCTGCGGATGTCGTCGGGAGAAATGGGAACGGTGTTCTCGCCGACCCTGGCCAGGGACAGATCGAGGATGCCGAAGATTTTTTTCCCGATCGTGATGTCGCGGAGCGCCCGCTCCTGGCCCTGCACGCGCACATCGAGAGACCCGGCCACATTGCCGACCACGGCCATGTTCTGCGGGATGTTCCGGAGTTCCAAGGGCACGGTCATCGTGATCTCCGTCTTGCCTTTCGAGGTGACATAGAACCAGAGCGTAAGGGACAAGGCCAGGGACAGGAGCTTGATGCCCCAGTTATCGAATATTGTTTTTTTGAGGTCCATCTAGGGTTTCCTGTTCTTCCGCTGCATGAAGATATCGGACAAAGTCTTCCGAAGCGCGGGCGCGTCGGCGTTGTGCTCGATGGCCCCGTTCCTGACCACGGAAATCTCCCCCGTTTCTTCCGAAACGACGACGACGACGGCATCCGCCTCTTCCGTAAGGCCGACAGCGGCGCGGTGGCGCGTCCCGAGCGCCTTGGAGAGGTTCGAGGAAAGCGTGAGCGGCAGGAAACAGCCTGCAGCAATGATTCTTCCGTTCCTGATGATGGCGGCGCCGTCGTGGATCGGCGAGTAGGGCAGGAAGATGCTGATGAGGAGCTCCTTCGTCACTTTGGCGTCGAGGTCGGTGCCCATCTCCACGATGGTCGTCAGGTCCGTATCCCGTTCAAGAACAATGAGGGCGCCGATCCGCTTGTTGGCCATGGACACGGCGGCCTTGACCGTTTCCTCGACGAACTTGGAGCCTTCCACGGGCGAGAGCGACCGGAACAGGTGGCGTTCGCCGACCCGGGCGAGGGTCCGCCTGATCTCGGGCTGGAACAGGATCACGACCGCAAGAACGATCTGGGACCAGAAACTGTGGATAAGCCAGTCGAGGGTATAGAACTCGAAGGCCTGGGAGGCGATCAACACCAGCACGATGAGCCCGATGCCGATGAGCATCTGGAACGCGCGCGTACCCTTGATGAGGAGGAGCAGCCGGTAGAAGATATAGTAGACGAGCGCAATGTCCACCGTATCGTTGAACCAGCGATAGTGCGCCAGGGCTTCCCGTATTTCGGCAAAGTTGGTCATGGTTTTTAATAACAGTTCAGGGTTCGCGGTTCAAAGTTCAAAGTGAAAAAAACGGCCATTTAGAGAGGGACTTTTACTCTGAACTCCGAACTAGGAACGTTGAACCGATTTTATGATTGCGTCGGTCATCCTTGCGACCTGCGCCATGCGCGCCACGTCGTGGACCCGCACGATGAGCGCACCGCGCTCGATGCCGAGCGCGACCGTGGCGCCGGTGCCGTCCACGCGTTCTTCGGGCGCGGGAATGTTCAAGACGGCGCCGATGAACTTTTTCCTCGAGGTCCCAAGCACGATCGGCCTGCCGAGCGCCCGGAACTCCTCGAGCCGGTTCAGGATCGTGAGGTTATGCTCCAGTGTTTTGCCGAACCCGATGCCCGGGTCGATGAGGGTCTTTTCCCGGTCCACGCCAGCCGCTGCGGCAATCCCGACCCCTTCGTCAAGATACCCCATGACCTCGCTGACGACATCCTCGTAGCGAGGGGCTTGCTGCATGCTGCGCGGCGTGCCTTTGATATGCATGATGATGACGGCGGCGCCGTAATCGGCAACAATCTTTGCCATGTCCGGCGAGAACCGGAGGCCGCTGATGTCGTTCACGATCGAGGCGCCCGCTTCAAGGGCTTTTTTTGCCACCGACGCCTTGTAGGTGTCGACGGAGAGGGGGACGGCAAGTTCCTTTGACAGCCGCTCGATGAGCGGAATGATCCTCCGCAGTTCCTCTTCTTCGGCAAGCGGCTCCGCTCCCGGCCGGGTGGATTCTCCTCCGATATCGATGATGTCCGCGCCCGCAGCGGCCATCTCCCGGGCGCGGGCCAGAGCTTTGTGCTCGTCCGCGAATTGGCCGCCGTCGGAAAAGGAGTCCTGGGTCACGTTCAGGACTCCCATGATATGGGTGTGGTTGCCGAGGTCGAGGACTTTCTCCCTGCACTCAATCTTATAATCTGAGCGCGTATAGTTGTCAAGCAAAGAGTCGATTTTTCTGGAGAGATCAAGAAGAAGGCCGTCCGGGGAGGAGATTCCGGCAGCGATCTGTTTCAGCCGGCCAGGGGTGCCGCACAGGATCAGTTCCGATTGCCGGGCTAAAGAGGGAGAAAAAGTCAGGGCAGGTCCAAGACCTGCCCTGTTGTTTGATGAGAGAAGTGATTCCCCTATGGCTGCGGCCTGCCCGGAAGCGAGGCCGCTTACGGTTATGGTCAGCGTCCCATGGCCGGAGATCCCGAGGACTGGCCCCATGCCGGCCTCCTACGCTGCCGCAGGATGGCCGTTGACGATGGCGTCGATTTCAGCGGCATCGAGGGTTTCTTTTTCGAGCAAAGCCGTGGCCAGGCCGTGCAGCACCGCTACGCGGTCCTGAATGAGGGACCTGGCCCGGTGATAGTTGTCCATGACGATGCGTTTCACTTCCTTGTCGATCTCGACGGCCGTGCTCTCGCTGTAGTCGCGGTGCTGGGCAATTTCGCGGCCGAGGAATATCGCCTCTTCCTTCTTGCCGTAGGAGAGCGGGCCCATGGCATCGCTCATGCCCCACTCGCAGACCATCTTCCGGGCAAGGGCTGTTGCGCGTTCGAGGTCGTTGCCCGCGCCCGTGGTCATATGCTGGAGCGCGATCTCTTCGGCGGCCCGTCCGCCCAGGAGGATCGCAATGTTGTTCAACAGATGTTCTCGGTCGTAGGAATACCGGTCAGCCGTCGGAAGCTGGAGCGTTATGCCGAGCGCCATGCCGCGCGGGATGATCGAAACCTTGTGCACCGGGTCTGTCCCGGGAATGAGTCTCGCCACCATGGTATGGCCGGCCTCATGATAGGCCGTGTTCTTCTTTTCTTCGTCGCTGATCAGCATGGATTTTCGCTCAAGGCCCATCAGGATCTTGTCCTTGGCCCGGTCGAAATCGTCGTTCTCGACCTGCGTCTTGCCCATCCTGCCGGCCAGGAGCGCAGCCTCGTTCACGAGGTTCGCGAGCTCGGCTCCGGAAAGCCCGGGGGTTCCCCGTGCGATGGCTTCGAGGTCCACGTGCGGCGCGAGCTTGATCTTCTGGGTATGCACCTTCAAAACGCCGACCCGGCCGTTCAAATCCGGCCTGGGGATCACCACCATGCGGTCGAACCTGCCCGGCCGGAGGAGCGCCGGGTCGAGTACGTCGGGACGGTTGGTTGCAGCCACGAGGATCACGCCTTCGTTGCTCTCGAAGCCGTCCATTTCCACGAGGAGCTGGTTCAAGGTCTGCTCGCGTTCGTCATGGCCGCCGCCCAGGCCTGCGCCGCGGTGACGTCCGACGGCATCGATCTCGTAGATAAAGATGATGCAGGGAGCGTTCTTCTTTCCCTGTTCGAACAGATCGCGGACGCGGGAGGCGCCCACGCCGCCGAACATTTCAACGAAATCAGAGCCGCTGATGGAAAGGAACGGCACGCCGGCTTCGCCTGCGATGGCGCGCGCGAGGAGCGTTTTGCCCGTTCCCGGAGGTCCGACGAGCAGCACCCCCTTGGGAATTTTGCCGCCGAGCTTCTGGAATTTCTGAGGGTCTTTCAGGATATCTATGATCTCCTGGACCTCCACTTTGGCCTCGTCCATGCCGGCCACTTCGCTAAAGGTAACTTTTTTAGAACTTTCGTTCAGGAGTTTGGCCTTGCTCTTGCCGAAGGACATCGCCTTGTTACCGCCCATCTGCATGTTGCGCATGATGAACAGGAACCAGAGGGCCATCAGGATAAGCGGGGCCCAGACCACGAGGAAGTTGTACCATGCCGATTCCTTGACCGGCTCGGCGTTGATCTTCACTCCCTTGGCCATGAGGTCCTTGACCAGGTCGGGATAGTCGGGCAGATTGGTCTTGAAGGACTTGCCCGTTTTGAAATTCCCGGTCATCTCGGCGCCCTTGATTGTAACGTCGTTCACTTCCCCGTTTGCGATCTTGGTCATGACATCGCTGAAAGGGATCTGCATGGCGGTCTGGCTCACGGGGTTGAACAGGTTGAAGATGAGCACCGACACCACGACGAAGAGCAGGATCAGCGCCAGATTCTTATAAAATGCACTCACGAATATTCCTCCTGGAAAAGCCGTCAGGCGCTCAGCCTGCCGGAATTCTTTTTATATTAACACATTGACGGCAGTGTGACAACAGATTTATCCTTTTTACGGTCATTTGGGGCGGGGTTATCCCTGTCGTTCTTCGAGCGGGAGCACGGCGATATAGGGCAGATTGCGATACCGGTCCTTGTAGTCCAGACCGTAGCCGACGACATACTTATTCGGGATGCGAAAGCCCGCGTAGTCCGCCTCGATCTGGACCTTCCGGCGTTCTGACTTGTCGAGAAGCACGCAGACCTTGAGCGAGGCAGGCCCGCGCGCGAGCAGCATTTTCTTCACGTAATCGATGGTGACGCCGGAGTCCATGATGTCTTCCACGAGAAGGATATCTTTTCCCCTGATGTCCTCTTTCATGTCGGCAATGATCTGGACGGGGTGGCTGCCTTTGGAGCTGGTGCAGTGGATGAAGTCCATCCGGACGGAGATCTTGAGAGAGCGGAGCAGATCGGACATGAAAAAAATGGCGCCCTTGAGCACGCCGACGACCAGCAGGTCCTTTTCAGCGTAGTCCGAGGAGATTCTCGATCCGAGCTCATAGATCTTCCGTTGTATTTCTTCAGTCGTAAACAGCGGCTTGCCGAAATCGATGCCTACCATGGTATCCTCCCTGAGATGTTTATACGTCATGAATCCCGCGACTTGCAATCCCCCGGCTCCTGCCGGAGGGTGCTCCACCCGGGAAACGGTGATGCGGAAAAACGGAGAAGAAGCTTCTATCCTCCTGTCACCCCTTCTCCGTTTCTCCGGTTCAGGAATTGCCGCTTACGCGCACCACCAGCGTGGTTTTTGCGTCCGCGCCGGCCGCGAACCGCTCGTCGGTCCGAAAGCCTACAACCCACAGAATGTTGTCCCCGGCGCAGAGCAGGGGAATGCGGTCCCGCTTGCGGCGAGAGACCTTTTCATCGACCAGATAGTCCTGAAGTTTTTTGCTTCTCCCTCCCATGCCGGAGGGGCAAAACCAGTCGCCGGGACGCCTGTTTCTCAGAGTCAAAAACGACCCTATCTTATCATAATCAAACAGCGCCTGCCAGAGATAATTTTTTTCTTCCGATAACGTCGGGACGCCGTCGGCAATTGTGAGTTCCACTTCTAAGCCGAGTTCTGAAATCACGGTGATACCGGGAACGGTCAGTGAAGAGGAAAATTCCGGCATATCAGCGGGCATGCCGACGACGAAGCGATCGTACTCACGCCCGATCGAAAGACCCCGGGGCAGGCTCATGGTCCTGCCGGTCTGGGCAGCGGCCATGAAAAAGAGCGCTTCGTCTATCTGGGCAAGGGACAGCGTTGACGGCTCCGCGACTGCCAGGCCCGCGATCTTCCTGAAGATCCTTCGCCGGAATGCAAGCGGCAGGATATTGAAGTTGTTCCTCTTCACGGAAAGGACCTCTTCCTCCCGAGTGAAAACGGTTTCCGCGATCGTTTCCAGGTATTGATCAATTGCCTCGTCCTCGTCCCAGCAGGCCTGCCTCGGATGCGAGCGCTTTTTCAATGCGGGGATTAAAGCGTTTCAGGACCGGCATGATCTCCATCCTGATCCTGTTCCGGGTGTACAGGGGTTTGGCGTTGGACGGATCAGTCACGAACACGATATTGGCAGACCGGAGGTGCTCCAATACCTCATCTCGCGCAAGATCAATGAGGGGCCTGATGATGTTGTCCCGCACGGGCGGAATTGCCGAGAGCCCGGTGACACCGGCGCCGCGCAAGAGCCGCATCAACATCGTTTCTGCCTGGTCCGTGGCCGTATGGCCCGTTGCGATACGGTCGGCGCCTGTTGCGGCCGCGACTCGCGTGAAAAAAGCATACCGCACCTCCCGCGCTCCTGCCTGGGGGGGCAGGCCGTGTTCCCGGCAAAAGGCGGGAACATCGATATGGTCGATCGTCGCCGGAAGACCGAGTTTCCTTGCCAGGTCGCCGACGAAGCGCGCTTCGTCGGCGACCTGGCAAGGAAACTC